>JAFYEU010000144.1 GCA_017544105.1 Bacteroidales bacterium | reverse complement strand
CCACGCTGTTCGACGTCCACAAGAACGTGGAGTTCCTGGCCCTGTTCGGGATGCAGGACAACGGCTATAGACTGGATGTCAACAAGATATGCGCCGAGGTAAAAGTATTGAAAAAGAATTTGTAAACCACAAGACTATGGAGACGGACAATATCATGCAGTCGTTTTTGAGACAGCTCATCACGCACAATAACCGCGAGTGGTTCAAGGCCCATCGCGACCTGTATGATGCCGCGTGGGGCGAGTTCACCCAGCTGACGGCCCGACTTATCGAGGCGATTGCTATTTTCGACCCCTCGGTTTCCTATCTCACCCCGAAAGACTGTCAATTCCGCATCTATCGCGACATCCGTTTCTCCGCCGACAAGACACCCTACAAAGGACATTTCGGCACCTACATCAACGAGAAAGGGAAGAAATCGTACTACGGAGGCTATTATATCCAGATAGAGCCGCGCAAGGTGATGGTGGCGGGCGGTGTCTGGTGGCTGCCCACCAAGGAGATGCACGCCCTGCGCCACGCCATCGTGGACCAGGCGGAACTGTTCCATGGCATCATACAAGACCCGGAACTGCTAAAGCGGAAACCCACCTTGGGCCTGAACTACTACAAGCGAATCCCCAACGGCTATCCAAAGGATTTCCCTTATCCGGAATATCTGCTCCCCAAAGACTACACCATCTCCTTCGACCTGCCCGACGACGTCCTACAGCGCCAAGATGCCGTGCAGATCATTACCGGCTATTGCCAGGCCATGAAGCCCTTCAACGACTTCATCACCGAGAATATCGAGATCAATTTGGAGGAGATGGAGAGCATGAGGGATGTGGTGAAATTTTTATAATTATTTTTTATATTTGCAAGCGAATTTGCTTCATCTCCTTACGGGAATATACTTGCTATACAATTAGGTGGTGTGAAAAATCAACGGTAAAAAAATGGATTAAATGGCAGACGATTATGACAAAAATCTCGTTTCACATATATCTGTATTTTCTTCTTATAATGCTGGATTACAGTGTTTTTGCCCAGAACACAACTCTTCCCGTTGGCACAGTTCCGGACAATTCAGGAGTTTCCTCGTTAGGAGCGGCCACCTACAGCATTCCCATAGAGGTGGTGCCCGGCACGCACGGAGTGCAGCCGGAATTGAGTGTGGTGTATAACAGCATGACGCGTTGCGGGATATTAGGTGAAAAATGCGATCTGATAGGTATGTCTTGTATCTCATGTGTAGGGAAAACACAGTTTCTTGACCATTCAGTTTCTCCAGTCTCATTTACGTATAACGACCGATTCTCTTTGGATGGCAACAGACTGGTCTGTATGGACCCGACTCTATATGGTCTTTCAGGAACCACCTATTATCCTGAATTTGAGGATTTCTCAACGATTGTATCATATGGAACTGTTGCTAACGGGCCAGAACATTTCAAGGTTTTAAAGCAGGATGGGGCTGTTGTTGAATACGGGAACAGTGAAGACTCCAGACAGACAACAGCTGAAGGAGTGCTTAACTGGTATGTCAGCAGGTACACTGATATCCATGGGAACTACGCATAGTTCAACAGCTATTGATCCTTTTCTAATGAGGTTTTTTATTTATTACACATATTATGGTAAGAATATTAATATTTGTTTTTAATATCTCGTTTTTTATAGTGGTTTCAAATGCCCAATGTAACTGCGATAGTATTCATGATTTGTTGGACCGTTCGAGAATTTGTGTGAATTATTCACCATTTGTCAGCTATATTGGACCAGGGGTAGTTTACAATCCCAAAGACACATTTTTACTTGTCACCGATTATAACTTCACTAGTTGTTTGAGGATTTGCGATGAACATTACGTTTATCCTATCTATTTTTGCTGCCCAGACATTGATGTCTCTGAAAGGTATTATTTAAATGGTTTACATATCTCAAAAGATCATCTGTCAGGATTAGGATTCTCAAAGTCTTTTAATAAAAATTCAAAATGGTATCGTGGAACATACGATGTATTATTTACGGAAAAGGATAGTACAAGATGTGTATCAACAATCAATTTTTACCTGACTACCACAATCCCCATATATTTAAATGGAAAGATCGTACCCATAAATGATTGCGAAGTGATTACGGGGAGTATTACACCTGAACAGATTAATTTCATCCAACGAACTCATAAGAAAATTGGTGTCCAAAACCGTGACAGAATAGATATTATAACGAAATGAAGAACCTAACTATTTCAAAGCCATGAAGCCCTTCAACGACTTCATCACCGAGAATATCGAGATCAATCTGGAGGAGATGGAGAGCATGAGGGACGTGGTAAAATTTTTATAGTAACATATTAAAAATCAATATATTATCACTCCAACCAAAAAAATGGTAATTATATACATGATGGCACAAATATGATTTTGAAAACAGAACCTCTTTGTTTGAGAGTGTTATGCAAAGAGTGGACATCGTACTTTGCAGCAAGTATCATTCTATCAGAGAATTATAACCTTTAACATTTCTTTTGATAGAAAAGTTACAAAAGATCAAGCCGACATGAATGCCGCCCGCTCTGTCCGCCCTCTGACAGCGGCGGCAAACGGGAACAAAAATGCCGGCCAGAGCAAAAAGGAAACCAACTCTGCTGGCTTTGCATTTTTGTAAACGCAAGCGCCTTTGCACGCCGCGTCCGCACCGCATGTCGGCATCCCAGCCCGCGTGCTCTATGGGCAGATGCCTCCCTAAAGCCCCCTAAGATTAAATGAAAACGGTTGATTCTGCCGTCGGTCTCATCTTTGTTGTGCCATCATGTATATAACTCCCCAAAATTTTTGTTGGCAAAGTGCAATAAAAACAGATGTTTATTCGTCTTATATTATGTATGTTTGCACCATCTTTTATTGACAACAGATTTAATCATTTATGATGAAAAAGCTCTTACTCTCCCTTGTGATAGTTATGACCGCTACGGTGTTTTACGCCCAGACGGTGTATTTGTATTTTTCGGGGCGGGATACCAGCAACCGCTATGTGCGTCTTGACCAAATCCTGGTGAAGAACCTCTCCCAAGGCTGGCAGGAGACCCTCTATTGGCCTGATACCGTCCTGCAACTGCATGCCACCCCCGGACCCAATGGCGTGGAAACCTGGCAGGCTGCCAAGCCTCTCCACTGGTCTTGCAGTCCTAACCCGTGCCAAGGAAACTCCCTGACAACCCTATTTGTGCAGGAGGCCGGCGATGTGACGATTGACATCACGGATATGACGGGGCGTGTCGTAGAGTCTTCTCGAATGACATCCGTTCTTCCCGGATCCCACCAATTGGACGTGACGTTTGCTGCGGCAGGCATCTATTTTCTCACAGCAAAGCAGAACGGCAAATCTGCATCTGTCAAGATTTTAAACCAGGGAAATGGGGGAAAGAATGGAATCAAATACCATGGCCTCTCTTCTCAAGAAGATCTTGACGGCTTGTCACCCAAGGGCAATTCCTACCAACCGTTCCATCAAGGGGACCAGATGGAATATATCGGTTATGCCACCATCAACGGATCTGACGAAATATCTTTGAGTCTGGTACAGGAACAGAGTGGCACAGAGTTTATCAAGCTTTATTTTGCTTTCCAGCAAGGGATTAATGACGGCTTTCCTTGTAAGCGACTCCCGTATGTGTATGACTACGACGGCAATGTTTACAACACGGTCCAGATCGGCAATCAATGCTGGACAAAAGAGAATCTCCGCTCAGTCAGATATACTGATGGAACGATGATCCCTTTGGGAGTTAACGGCAGCAATTCAGACGCTTACCGCTATTATCCCAACAATGACAGTTCCAATGTGGCAGTCTTTGGTTATTTCTACAACTGGCCTGCCGTGATGCACGGCGCCAACGGGAGCGACAGCAATCCTTCGGGCGTGCAAGGTATTTGTCCAGAGGGCTGGCATGTGCCCAGTATAGCGGAATGGCAACAACTGAACAACTATGTGCGAAGCCAGAGCCAATACTTCTGCAACAACAACTCTTACAATACTGCCAAAGCATTGTCTTCTCAAAATTATTGGAATTTCTCAGGTTGGTCTTGTGCCCCAGGCAACAACCCTTCCACCAATGACGCCACGGGTTTCTCAATACTGCCAGCGGGTCATTACACCTATGCGGTATATTTTGCCCCTGGAGGTGCTGGATCTTTATGGAGCACCACTTTAGGTTGCCAAGCCAACGGCCCCAGTGCTCAATCTGTGGGGGTGCTTAATGGCAATTCAGCTCTCGGCATTGACATCGTATCCGATCGCCAGAGCGGCTTCTCGGTCCGCTGCGTCCTCGATTGAGATTTTTCTTCCAACAGACATCCATAAAATAATTATATTTGCAGCCTCTATGGTATGATGGGAAAAATGCATCCATAGAGGCTCTTTCTTTGTTTATTATTCATTCAAAATAAGATTCTTATGAAAAAATCAATTACTATGGTTATCCTGCTTGGCGGCATCCTGCTGATGTCAACGCAATGTAGCAAGAAAAAAACAGATCCCGTCACGGGCGAGAAGATCAGCGAGATGCAGCAGAAGGTGGAGGAGTACGCCTACTTTGACCTCACCACCGACATCTCCAAACTGAGCGAGAACGACAAACAGCTGCTCCCCATCTTCTTCGAGATCGGAGAGATCATGGACGAGTTGTTCTGGGAACAGACCTTCGGCGACAAGTCCATCCTGGACACCATCAGCGACCCGTGGGTCAAAGACTATGCCATGATCAACTATGGCGCTTGGGACCGTCTGCGTGGCAATGCTCCTTTCATCTCCGGCTATGGCGAGAAGCCCGTCACTGCCAACTACTATCCCCACGACATCACAAAAGAGGAGTTCGAGGCCTACGACGACCCCAACAAGAGCTCCCACTACACGGTGCTGGTGCGCGACGAGAACAACAACTTGAAAACCCTCTGGTATCACGAGATGTACAAGGATAAGATCGACAAGGTGTGCCAACTGCTCGACAAGGCCATCGCCATTGCCGACAACAAATCCATGAAGAAATATCTCACAGAGCGCAAGAAAGCCCTTCAGACCGACGACTACTACAAATCAGACCTCGCCTGGATGGACATGAAAGACACCAAGCTGGACTTCGTGTTCGGACCTATCGAGAACTATGACGATGAGCTGAACAGCGTGAAGACCTCCTACGAGGCATTTGTGCTGGTGAAAGACGAAGAGGAGAGTGGCAAACTGGACAAGTTTGTCGCCATGTTGCCGCAGCTGCAGAAGGAGCTGCCCTGTGAGCCCCAACACAAGAAGAACTACGTGCCGGGCACCTCTTCCGACATGAACATCTATGATGTCATCTTCTACGGTGGCGACTGCAATGCGGCTGGCAAGACCATCGCCATCAACCTGCCGAATGACGACAGAATCCAGGAGGAGAAGGGCTCCCGCCGCTTCCAGTTGCGCAACGCCATGCAAGCCAAGTTCGACAAGATCATGAAGCCCATCGGCGAGATCGTGATCGAGCCGTCGGAGCAAAACCATATCACCTTCGACGCCTTCTTCTGGAATGTGACTTTCCATGAGGTGGCCCACGGCTTAGGCGTCAAGCAGACCATCAACGGAAAAGGCTCTGTGGACGAGGCCATGCAGACCGAGAACACCAGCTGGGAAGAGGCCAAGGCCGACATCATCGGACTCTACCTCGTTTGCAACTTGATTGAGAAAGGTGAAATCACCGACATCTCCGTGGAGGATGCCATCACCACCTACATCGTGGGTCTGCTTCGTTCTGTCAGATTCGGTGCCAAAGAGGCTCATGGCATTGCCAATATGATGTGCTACAACTATCTGGAAGAGAACGGCGCCTTCAAACGCACCGGCAATGGAACCTATCATATCGACTACGACAAAGCCCGTGACGCCATGAACAGCTGGATTGCCTTGATTCTCAAGACCCAGGCCGAAGGAAACTTCGAATTCGCCCAACAGTTCAGCAAGAAACACGGCACCGTCGGCAGCAACCTGCAAAAAGATCTCGACCGCATCAACAAGGCCGGCATCCCCAGAGACATCCGCTTCAATCAAGGGCTGAATGTTATTGGCTTGTAACAAATTGCATTTATCATGGTAGAGACGGTTTGCAAGCCGTCTCTACATATTTCAGTATAGATGTATCTCAAGAACATACAACTCTCCAACTTCAAAAGCTACGAGGAGGCTGAGTTTTCCTTCAACGGGAACGTGAATGCCATTGTGGGCAAGAACGGCAGCGGGAAAACCAATCTCCTCGATGCTATCTATTACCTCTCGTTCTGCAAGAGCTACTTCTCGGCACAGGACATCTTCTCCGTTCGCTTCGACACCGACTACTTCGCCATCCACGGCACCTTTTGCCAACGGGAGAGCGACAACAGCGCCCATATCAGCTGCACCTACAAGAACGGGCACAAGTCGATGCGAGCCAACAAGAAAGAGTACCCGCGTCTGAGTGCCCATATCGGACAGTATCCGGTCGTCATGGTCTCCCCGTACGATAGCGAGATCATCCATGGCGGCAGCGAGGTGCGACGCAAGTTCTTCGACGCGGTCATCTCCCAATTCGATGCCGAATATCTCCAAGAGCTGATCTCCTATCGCAAACTGCTCCAACAGCGCAACGCACTGCTGAAGAAGATGCTCGATGAACGGCATTTTGAAGAGACACTCTTGAGCATTCTGGATGAATAGATGAGCCCCCTCGGTCAGCAGATCTTCGAGCGTAGAAAGACTTTCATCACCGAAAGCCAACCCATTTTCCAAAAACACTACGAACAGTTGACCAAAGATGCCGAGAATGTGGAAATCCTTTATCAGTCAGGACTGATGGACCACACGTTTGAGGCTGGCATCCAAGAGAACTGGTCCACCGATGCCAAGACCGGCTTCTCCAACTTCGGTCCCCACAAAGACGACTTCCTGTTCCTGCTCAATGGGCAGCCCGTCAAACGTTTCGGCTCCCAAGGCCAGCAAAAGTCCTTCTCCCTGGCCATGCGCCTGGCTCAATTCGACTACTGCTTCGGCCAAAAACGGATCAAGCCCATCTTGCTATTGGACGACATCTTTGACAAGCTGGACCGCAACCGCATTTCAGAATTGCTTAACATGGTGGGCAACGACCACTTCGGCCAGGTCTTCATCACCGACACCGACGAAAACCGTGTGCACCAGATTCTGGACGAGCATCATATCGCACACCAAATCATTGAGATAAAGCGCTGAACCGATAGCCTGGAGACAGGGTAGGGGAGGCTGTAAAAAAAAGACGATTTTCCATTGGGAGATTGTCTTTTTTTGTTATTTTTGCATTCCAATTATTTTGAAAAATGAGAAGAATCTGTTTTATACTATTGTCTTTCATCCTGATCAGCGGTTCCCTGTTTGCCCAATCCCAACAACAAAGGGCCAATATAGGATTCTATAATGTTGAGAATCTGTTTGATACAATAAACGATCCACTAAAAAATGATGAGCAGTTTCTTCCTGATGGAGATTACCGATGGAATAGTGAACGCTATTTCAACAAGCTGGAAAAACTATCCCAAGTAATCTCGGAGATGGCTAAAATGCAAGGCGGATTAGTCGTACTGGGTGTTTCCGAGGTGGAAAACGAGGCTGTCTTGCGTGATCTGATAGCTACGGAGTTGCTGGCACCTTATCATTTGGATGTGTGTCACCACGAGTCTCCGGACAGAAGGGGAGTGGACGTCTCCTTCATCTACAATCCGGCCCGTTTCAAAGTGCTCTCAACCAAAGCTTATCCGCTCGTATTCCCCGAGAACCCAGACTTCATCACGCGTGACCAATGGCTGATGACCGGCATTCTGGATGGAGAGGATACCCTGCACCTGATTGTCAACCATTGGCCCTCCAAAATCGGCGGCGAGAAAAAGTCCCTGCCTTACCGATTGGGTGCCGGCAAGTTAGCCCGCCATATCGCCGACTCCATCATGGCTGCTTCCCCCAACGCCAAAATCGTCATAATGGGCGACATGAACGACAACCCCAATGCCAAGAGCATGATGGAGGGGCTTCGCACCAAAACCAACACCAAAGACCTGGCCCCTGACGATCTCTATAACCCCATGTGGCAAATGTATAGAAATGGGGTAGGGTCGTATGCCTATCGCGATTCATGGGAACTGCTCGACAATATGATCGTCTCCGCAGGTTTGGTCAACCCCGCACATGGCTATAAATTCTTTATGGCCCACATCTTCAGGAAGGACTTTATGCTCAGCCAATCCGGCGCTTACACGAATTATCCGTGGCGTATGTTTGCCGGCGGCATCTATCAGGGCGGCTACAGCGACCACCTGCCTGTCTATATCACTTTGGTAAAATAAAATTGATTCACTATGGATAAACGTTTGGTCATCATTCCGACTTACAAGGAAAAGGAAAACATTGAAAACATCATTCGGGCGATCTACAAGGAGATAGATGTCCATATTTTGATTATTGACGACAATTCCCCTGACGGAACTGCAGATATCGTGAAGAATCTCATGCAGGAGTTTCCCGACAGACTGTTTTTGGAACAACGGACTGGAAAACTGGGGTTGGGCACTGCCTACATCCATGGTTTCAAGTGGGGGTTGGCACGCAATTACGACTTTATCTTCGAGATGGATGCCGATTTCAGTCACGATCCTGCTGATTTACAGCGACTTTACAATGCTTGCGTAGAGCAAAATGCCGACCTGGCCATCGGTTCCCGCTATTGCAAAGGTGTTAATGTGCTAAACTGGCCCATGGGACGTCTGCTGATGTCTTACTATGGCTCCATGTATGTCCGGGTGATGCTCGGCATGCCCATCATGGATACCACTGCAGGTTTCAAATGCTACAGAGCGTCAGCATTGCGATGTGTGGATTTCGACAAGATCAAACATATTGGCTACGGCTTCCAGATAGAGATGAAGTTCAACATGTACAAACTGAAATTCAAGATTGTGGAAGTGCCCATCATCTTCAAGGACCGGGAAGCCGGCATCTCCAAAATGAGCTCTGGCATTTTCAAGGAGGCCATCTTCGGTGTCATTGGCTTACGCTTCAGAAGCTGGTTCCGGAAATGGGAACGCGTGGAGCATAACTACGAGGCCTGATTTCTTTATAACTAATGTGACAAACTGATTTGTTCAAGACTCACGACTTTCACGTTCATTTACATTCCTATGTTGGTAGAATAGTGAGTAACGTAATTCGAGAACAAATCAGTTTGTTTTTCTCTGTGCCTAGAACCCTATTTAACATAATATAAATTATCGGACAAAACAATATGTGGGCCTATGAACACTGATAACGTCCTGAGAATTGAATATTCGGTGTGATTTGACCTGACGGTCGGCATAGTTCAAAGTCAAAGTTCAATGTTCGAAGCCCGAGTTACAGCCTCTGCGATATCTTCGGGAGAATTTCATTTTTCCAGCTCGCGAACGTTCCTTCGAGAATTTTCTGACGGGCGGTCTGGACGAGATCCAGATAGAAATGCAGATTGTGGATGCTGCCGATCATCGGTCCGAGCATCTCATCGGCGACATACAGATGGCGCAGATATGCGCGTGTGTATTGCTGGTCGGCGAAGAGATCGCTGTTGGCATCAATCGGCGTGAAGTCGAATTTCCATTTCTCGTTACGCATATTCAAGATGCCGTCCCAGGTGAAGATCATGCCGTTACGGCCGTTACGAGTCGGCATCACGCAGTCGAACATATCCACACCCAGGGCGATGTTTTCGATGATGTTAGCGGGCGTGCCAACCCCCATCAGATAGCGGGGTTTATCCTCGGGAAGGGCTCTGCAGCAGAGGTCTGCGATCTCATACATCTGCTCGGTAGGCTCCCCTACCGCTACCCCACCGATGGCGATTCCATCCGGGTTCACCGAGTCGCAATACTCGGCAGATTTGATTCTAAGATCATGATACACACCGCCTTGGACAATTGGGAACAAAGTCTGCTCGTATCCATAGAGCGGCTCCGTCTCCTCCAGCCGTTTCACGCAGCGCTTCAGCCATTTGAAGGTCGTCTCCATCGATTTTTTCGCATAGGCGTAATCGCAGGGATATGGAATGCACTCATCAAAGGCCATGATGATGTCGGCGCCGATGGCACGTTCTATGTCCATGACACTCTCCGGACTGAACAGATGCTTGGAGCCGTCGATATGGGACAGGAACCAGACACCCTCCTCGGGATTGATCTTGCGCCGGTGACTTAACGAGAACACCTGGAAGCCGCCGCTGTCGGTCAGTATCGGGCGGTTCCAGCAGTTGAACTTCTGCAAGCCGCCAGCAGCCTGGAGGACCTCCGTGCCTGGCCTGAGATAGAGATGATAGGTGTTACCCAAGATGACCTGGGCCTTCACATCTTCATATAAATTCTTAATATGCAATGCCTTGACAGCCCCCAAGGTGCCCACTGGCATAAAAATGGGGGTTTCAATCTCTCCATGGGCTGTGGTGATGACACCCGCTCTGGCATGGCTCTTTTCGTCTTTTCTGTTAATTATAAACTTCATTTTGTTAGTAAATTGCGGCAAAAATACTACATTTTACGATGCAAAAAAAATTATTTTTGCAAACTGAAACCTAAACCTAACCAACCTATGTTCGATGCGACTTTATCGCTCGTGATTGTTGTTGTATTTGCGCTCATAACATTCATTGAGTTACTCTATTATTATGTTCTGTATGCTCGGTTCGCCTTCCGAAAGCGTCAGCCGGCACCCGATGTCACGCTCGACTCGCCGCCCGTTTCGGTCATTCTGGTCGTGAAAGATGCTGCCGCCGTTCTCCTCAAGACACTCCCCCGCCTACTCAACCAACACTACCCTCACTTCGAACTGGTCATCGTGAATGACAACTCCAAAGATGACACCAAGTTGCTCTTATTGGAGTATCAGCAGCAATACGACAACATCCATATTGTCAACTTGGATTCGGCTGTCACCAGCATTCGGGGCAACAAATACGCCCTCTCCATTGGTATCCGTTGTGCCAAATATGAGAATATGATCTTCACGGATGCCGAATGTGCCCCCTCTTCCGTTCACTGGTTGGAGCACATGGCCGGACAATTCTCCGACACCCAGCATATTGTCTTGGGATACAGCACCTATATGAAACGCAACAACCCCATCAACCGGATGTTGCACTTCGATACGATGTTGTCCGCCCTGCAGTATTTTTCCCTGGCTTTGGCGCACAGCACCTATCGTGGCGACCACAAGAATATCGGCTACACCAAGACCCTGTTTTACAAGCAACGTGGTTTCGCCTCCCACAACCATCTGGTATATGGTGACGAGGATATCTTCATCAGCAAGGCCGCCAACCGGAAGAACACCGCCGTGGTTTACGATCCCGACTCCTACACCGTCCTTCAGCGGCAGGCCTACTACAAGTATTGGGTGCACCATAAAGAGGGACTCTACTACACTCGCAAGCACAATACCGTCAAAAACAGATTCTTACTCAATTTCTATGGTATTCTGAACCCGTTGTTCTACCTGGCGTTGGTATTGGCGATTCTGGCCACCTACAACCAAATCATCATGCTCGCCATTGTGTTAGGCATCACGCTGGTCCGCATCATCAGCCTTTATCTGGTATTCGGTTTTGCCGCCAAACGACTGAACGAGAAACAGACCATCCCTGCACTGCTCTTCTATGATCTGCTCTTCGCCTTCCTGAATCCGATCTACTTTGTCAGCGCTCATCTTCATCACCAAAGATTCAAATAATGGGAAACGTAAACTATTCTACAGAAAAAGCCAAGAGAGACTACCTCTTGTTGCGCAAAGCAATAGACTTCAATGACCAGAAGGCTTATGCGGAGTTGGTGAATCTCTATCAAGACAGCATCTACTATCTGATGATGAGGATTGTGAAGAACAGCGATGATGCGGAAGACCTGACGCAGGAGACTTTCGGCAAGGCTTTCCGCAACCTGCACGCCTATTCGCCACAGTATGCCTTCTCCACTTGGCTGTACCGTATTGCGGTCAACAACAGTATCGACTATATCCGGCACAAGAACAATTCGCCCCAATGCATTGACGACGACCTTTTCAACATGACCTCCGAGCAGATCATCGACCGGTCATCGTCTAACCACACGATGACGCCTGAGGATGTGGTGATAGACAAACAACGGATCTCCATGCTTCGCTCAGCCGTACAGAAACTGCCCGAGAAATACCGCAAGGTGGTGGAGTTGCGCTATTACGAAGAGTTATCCTATGAGGAGATCTCCGAAACCCTCAACATCTCCCTTTCCAACGTGAAGATTCAATTATTGAGAGCCAAGAATATGCTTTCCGACATCGTGGGCAATATGCGCTATGCAATATAAAAATTGTATTTTTGCCGACTTTATTTTTTAGTTATGGAAATCACAAGATTGTTTGACATTTTAGAGCGTGATCTGAAGGAATTCCCCATTGAGGACGCTCTTTGTGGTAAAGAGAATGGTGTCATGATCAAATACAGCACCGAGCAGTATGTCCAGATCGTGAACAATATATCATACGGCCTGATGCAGTTAGGCATCAAGAAAGGTGATTGTGTGGCCACCATCACCCCCAACCGTCCCGAGTGGAACTTCTTGGACATGGCCATCATGCAGATCGGGGCCATTCATGTGGCCATTTACCCGACCATCAGTGAGAGCGACTACGATTACATCCTGCACCATGCCAATATCAAACTGATTTTCGTTTCGGGCTGGGAGTTGCTGCGCAAGATCACGGCCATCATCGCCAACATTCCCGAACTGAACGACAAGGTTTACACATTCCGGAACCTGTTGGGATATCGCCACTTGAGCGAGCTTATCGAGTTGGGACGCGCCAACCCGAGTCCCCAATATCTGCAAGAAATCAAAGACAGCATCAAACCTGACGATGTCGTCTCTTTTGTATATACCTCCGGCACCACCGGCAATCCGAAGGGCGTCATGCTGACGCACGAGAACTTCCTCACCAACATCCGGGGCGTATTGCCCATCATCCCCACTTCGGAGAACAACCGGATCCTGAGTTATCTTCCCCTCTGTCACGTCTACGAGCGCATGCTCAACTATGCCTTCCAATCCTTGGGTCTGCCTATCTACTATTGTGAGAACATCGCCAAGATCCAGCAGGACATGGCAGAGTTAAGGCCGGACATTTTCACCACGGTACCACGTCTTTTGGAGAAGGTTTACGACAAGATCCTGGCGCAAGGCAACAAGATGACCGGCATCAAGCGGAAGATCTTCTTCTGGGCTAACGAGGTGGCGCTCAACTATGAGTTCAATCCCAGCAAGTCCTACAAACGCAAACTCAAGTTGGCCCGGAAGCTGGTGCTGAACAAATGGCACGAGGCTTTAGGAGGCAATTTCAAGGTCATCGTCTCCGGCGGCGCAGCCATCCAGCCGCGTATCGCGCGGGTGTTCTGGGCCATGGGCATACCCATCCTGGAGGGCTATGGCACCACCGAGTCCGCCCCTGTCATTGCGGTCAGCGACTTCTTCAAAGGCGGACTGGAGTTTGGGGCAGCCGGGCATGTGCTTCCCGGCACGCGCGTCAGGATTGCCGATGACGGAGAGATCCTCACCAAAGGCAAGCATGTCATGAAAGGCTATTACAATGCACCGGACCTGACCGCCGAAGCCATCGATGAGGATGGTTGGCTCCACACTGGCGACCTGGGTAAGCTCACACCTGGCGGACGTGTCAAGATCACGGGACGTAAGAAGGAGATGTTCAAGACCGCCTTCGGCAAGTACGTGGTCCCCACCCTCATCGAGAGCAAATTCTCTGAGGACCCGCTGATTGACAATATCTTAGTGGTAGGTGAAAACCAGAAGTTCGCCGCCGCCCTCATTGTCCCCAACTTCTCTGACCTGAGAGACTGGTGTCACAAGCATGAGATCGACTATACCACCAACGAGGAGATGATCAACCATCCTAAGGTACAAGCCCTCTTCAAGAAGATTGTGGACAAATACAACCGATTCTTCGGTGACACCGAGAAGGTCAAGAGCTTCTCACTGGTAGGCTATGAATGGTCCATACAGACGGGCGAGCTCACCCCCACCCTCAAGCTGAAACGCAATAAGCTCATCGAGAAATACAGCGAGCAGATAGAACAATTATTCAACAAATAACATCCGACTATGAACCCCACAGACAATAAAGGCAAAGTTTTATTATACAACACCTTATCCAAGAGAAAAGAGTTACTCACCCCTATCGTGCCCGACCATGTCGGCCTGTACGTATGCGGACCGACGGTTTATGGGGAGCCCCATCTCGGACATGCCCGTCCGGCAGTCACCTTTGATGTGGTGTTCCGTTATCTGACGCACATCGGATACAAGGTACGTTATGTGCGCAACATCACGGATGTGGGCCACTTGGAGCACGATGCTGACGAAGGCGAAGACAAGATCGCCAAAAAGGCCCGTCTGGAGCAGCTGGAACCGATGGAGGTGGCACAATATTATATGGACAGCTACCACAAGGCCATGGATGCGCTCAACGTGAAGGGGCCCTCCATCGAACCTCGCGCTTCCGGTCATATCATCGAACAGATTGAGATGGTACAGAAGATCTTGGAGAAAGGCTATGCCTATGTTTCAGAGGGTTCTGTCTATTTCGATGTGGCCAAGTTCGACCAGGATTTCGGATATGGCAAGCTTTCCGGCCGTGTGCTTTCAGAGCTGATGGCCAACACCCGCGAGCTGGACGGCCAGAGCGAAAAGCGCAACCCTGCCGACTTCGCCCTGTGGAAGAAGGCTGCCCCGGAGCACATCATGCGCTGGAACTCCCCTTGGAGCGTCGGCTTCCCAGGCTGGCATATCGAATGTACCGCCATGAGTACCAAGTATCTGGGCGAGCAATTCGATATCCACGGCGGTGGCATGGACTTGCTCTTCCCTCACCATGAGTCGGAAGTGTGCCAAAGCACGGTGGCCAACGGCAAGAGTTCCGTCAAATACTGGATGCACAACAACATGATCACCATCGAAGGACAGAAGATGGGCAAGTCATTGGGCAACTTCATCACCCTCAACGAGTTCTTCACGGGCAACCATCCTAAACTGGAGAAGGCCTACTCCCCGATGACCATCCGCTACTTCGTCTTACAGGCCTCCTATCGTGGCACTGTCGATTTCAGCAATGCCGCGTTACAGTCTGCCGAGAAAGGCTTGGAGAAACTGTATGCTGCAGAACGTCATCTGGACAGTCTGAAGGCCGCCAATGCCTCCACCGAGAACATCGCCGCTTTGCAAGAGCGTTGCTATGAGGCCATGAACGACGACTTCAACACCCCCAAGGTTATCGCCGAGTTGTTTGATGCTGCACGTATCGTCAACGCAGTCAAGGATGGCCATGCTACCCTGACTGCTGAGGACATCGAATTATTGAAGACCACCTTCCGCAGCTTCTTCTTCGACATCTTAGGCATCAAACCGGAGCTCGCACAAGGCGATACCCGCGAACACGATGCCTTGGAGAAAGCAATGGCTCTGATCTTGGACATGCGCAAGAATGCCAAGGCTGAAAAGAACTGGGCTTTGTCGGACAAGATCCGGGATGAGCTGAATGCCGCCGGCATCGTGGTGAAAGACACCAAAGACGGCGCCGAATGGAGTCTGGCATAAGGCACTCCCCTATTCTATCATCAAAAAAAAATGGCCTCTAAAAAGGCCATTTTTTTATAGGGAACAACGCACCATGATCTCATGGCAGACTTATCGACCCAACTCCGCCTCGATAGCTTGTTGCACTTGGTTCATATTGTGGTTGGGCTCAAAGCGCTCCACCACCTCACCGTTCCGGTTGATCAAAAACTTGGTGAAGTTCCATTGGATATTACCCGGTTTCTTGCTCTTGAGCCACACATACAACGGTGACGCATTCGGGCCGTTCACATTGATCTTGTCAAACTGCGGGAATGAGATGTTGTAGGTAGAGGTACAGAAATCGTGGATGTCGTCAAAGTCGCCAGGAGCCTGACCGCCAAACTGGTTGCAGGGAAAATCCAGAATGACAAATCCCTGATCCTGATAGTCTTGATACCATTTCTCGAGACGGGTGTATTGAGGTGTATAGCCACACTGGGTTGCCGTATTCACCACTAAAATCACCATGTCTCGATAAAGACCCAGAGAAACGCTGTCGCCATTGCCATCCAACACCTTAAATTGATAGATGTTATCTTGGGGCTCGTTATAGTCCGTTGTATCCACGCTTACATCCGTCGTGTCCGGGGTTTCTGGTTGGGGATATTCCGGTTCGGGTTCGGGTTTGGTGCAGGAACAAACCAGCGCTAAAATGGTCAGCAGGGAAAATAATTTTTTCATTTTAAAATCAATTTTTTAGGTACATGAAGGCGCAAAAATATAAAAAAATCACAATCTGTCAAAAATACATGACATTTTGTACAACCAAACACAATCCCTTGTTGGATTGTATGTTTAGAATCAAGAAGGTACCATATTGGCTATCGCACTGAAGCAGTTTTGGCGGAGACATTCAAAATTTGCGTATTTTTGCACGCTTTCAACAAATACATCATCATCA
The DNA here is from genome assembly GCA_017544105.1 of Bacteroidales bacterium. Lineage (GTDB taxonomy): Bacteria > Bacteroidota > Bacteroidia > Bacteroidales > WCHB1-69 > F23-D06. The sequence goes on along the minus strand of JAFYEU010000144.1, from coordinate 933 downwards.
AAGTATCCTATATGAAAAAGATTGATTTTATTGTCATAGCCATTGTTATCCTCTGCCTGCTACCCTTCTTTCTCTTCCCCTCCGTATACGCCGCCTATCTTGCCGGAAATCAGCATGTTCCTTTATGCATGGCCTTTTTGAAATTCGGCATTTTGGCCACTTTTGGCGAGATGTTGGGGTCGCGCATCAAGAATGGCACCTATTTGCCTAACGAGTTCGGATTGCTGCCAAAATTCATCATCTGGGGTTTCTTGGGCATGTGGATCGCTTTGGCGATGAAAGTATTCTCATTAGGCATTCCTGGTTTCTTATCGCACTATGCCCCATTTGCTTCGATGCCGGTGGCCATGGCCAGTGACTTTTCCGGGATGAAACTGTTGGGGGCCTTCTGCATCAGCGTGATGATGAACACCTCCTTTGCGCCTGTTTTCATGACATTGCACAAAGTGTGTGATATGCATATCGCAGAACACCATGGCAAAGTCAGCTGTCTCGCCAAAGTAATGCCAATGCGGCAATATCTTTCAGCCATCGACTGGAACGTGCAATGGGGTTTTGTTTTCAAGAAGACCATTCCCCTGTTTTGGATTCCCGCACACACGCTAACTTTCTGTTTACCAAAAGATTTCCAAGTGCTTTTTGCCGCATTCTGCAGCATCATCCTGGGTCTCTTCCTCTCCATCGCAGCCATGAAAAAGAGCCAGAGATAAGATATGGAAAAAATTCTTTCATGATGTGGTGCAGAAATTGAAAAAAAGTGTATTTTTGCCGCGTCTTTTTGAGACACCCAATATGGCGGTTGTAGCTCAGTTGGTTAGAGTACCGGATTGTGGTTCCGTGGGTCGTCGGTTCGAATCCGACCTGCCGCCCGAAAGTCTCACAAAACAATAAAAATCAGCGGATTACGGACAGTTTCCGCTGATTTTTTGCGTT
>JAFYEU010000143.1 GCA_017544105.1 Bacteroidales bacterium | reverse complement strand
TATTTTGCACAGGAAGTAGTTCGCCTGACTGTCGTAAACCTCAAGGAACGGGACATCTCTCAATTCGGCCAAGAACAACTCCCTTTCCGTCCGGAATTGTTCACAAGCATGTAGATAATCTTTGTGATATTTTTCATAAATCTGCATGTAAAACTCTCCGAAGGAGTTGATGTTCCAGATAGCCACTTTCTTCTTCATCTTGGCGACAAGGCCGGTATCACCCGATGCAAGAACTCCCAAACGGAATCCTGGGACTCCGTAGCTTTTACTGATGCTCTTCACCACGACAAGGTGTGGATTTTTAGCAAGAATCTTGTTGTCGAACAACGAAAACTGCCCGTCCACTTTTGCAAAATCCACAAAAGACTCGTCCACCACAAAGCGGACACCCTTCTCCTTTGTCCATTTTATCAACCGCAGCAAATCCGCAAAAGGTATGTAATTGCCCGACGGATTGTCAGGATTTATAAGAAGCAATGTGTCAATGTCCTTATGGTAGAAGAAATCCATCAGCTCGTCCGCCGTGTATTTGAAGCCATCCTTCTTCGGGACAAACTGTACAAGGCTCTGAGCATCACGGCGGTTCGGATACTCTTCAAACGTGGGGAGCACATTTCCAAGTTTACCCGTCCAATTCTCCATCAAGGCTTTAATCAGCTCCGCTGCCCCGTTTCCAACAAGGATATAATCCTGTTTCACGCCGAAGTTCTTGGCAGCCAGTAGTGAATTGACTCGCATTCCCGAAGGATATTCCCGCATCAAGGTTTCAAAGCTGGCCTTGATTTCGTCAATCATCCGCTGAGGCGGGAAAAAGGGATTGACAAGATAGCAAAAGTCAAGCATTTGAGGATAACGCCAGTAGCCGCCGTAACGTGACGAGATGGCTTGGAAATGTCCGTCCTCTGTCGGGGCGAACATGCCCGATGCGATGTCCAAATCTTGCACATCGTCAATTTCATACCAGACTTCACCAGAGAGTGGCAAGGCTTTCAATGGGGCATCATGGAGATGGAGTATCACGCGTAACACTTGTTCATAGTACTCATTGTTGCCCAATGCGATGCTATATGCTGTAAGAAATGGGACGTAATACTTGGAGGAAAATTCCTTGCTGAACTTGTAAATGTTAACTGTTTTATAATAGTCCTTGATTTCTTCAAAACGGAAACGATTCTTGTCGATGAAACGTGTTATTTTATTCTCTTCATCAAGAGTCACTACGGTGCCGTCCATCCAGCTTTCATATTTGTCCACCAACGCGATATTCGGACTGTCATCGGCCAAGAGTCTGTGCACGACGGCAGGTTCGTAAATCAGGTCGCTCTCCAATAGGATAGTGTCCTCTGCCAACATGTAGTCCTTGGCCAAAAAGAGCGAATAGATGTTGTTCGTCTTGTCGTAAACGGGGTTGTCCACATAGATGACAGGCGTGCCTTTATAACTGGTGCCGACATAATCTTTCACATTCTGACCTTTATAGCCGACCACCAGAATCACGCGCGAGACACCCACTTCGTGCAAGGTGGCCAGCGCACGGTCAATGAGACGGATGCCATTCACCTCGAGCATGCATTTAGTGTTGTCTTGAGTGTATTCACCCAAACGCTTACCCATTCCAGCGGCTAAAATTATTGCTTGCATAATTTGATGTGTTAATATGCAGAGTGTTAGATATTCTTGTCAATTATTTTTCAGCCAGTCAAAGCTCTCCCAATGACATTAGAGGCGGCAAAGATACAAATAATTTCCACTCACCGTACCACCGTCACGCTGGTGCTTAAGCTCTTTTTTTTCTTGCTGTTCAGCATACATTGGTACTCGATGGCGCAGAAATAGACCCCGTCGGGGAGGTCGGCCGCATCCCACGATAGATTGTCAGGGCCCTCTTGCCGGTAAACCCGCTTGCCCCAGCGGTTGTAAATCTCCATTTCCATGCTGAGGAAATCCCCTTCCAGCTGCGGCTCCAAAGCATCATTGATGCCGTCACCGTTAGGGGTGATGACGTTGGGCACGATCACGTTGCATGGTCGTCCGTCAAAATAACAGGCGTTGTCGCTGGTGTCGCACTCGGCCTGCAATCCGCCATACTGTGCCGGACCGTGGCCGTCATCATTCACCATGATGTGGAGAGGGAAAAGATCCTCATAATCGCTCAGGCCCGATAGGTCAAACGTCAAGTTGAAAGACTCGCATTCGCCCACGTGGAGGCTTTGTGCAAGGTACTCGGTCTGCACCATCTCGCCCATATTGGTGTACAACGAGATGGCTATCGGAGCATAGAAGTCAAGGTCGCCATGGTTGCAGATGGTCAATTCTATGCGCGCTTCGTCTCCTGCCAGGGTCACTTCAGGCTCGGGGGTGATGGACAAATTGGTGGCCGGTATGAAGGGCCTGCCATACTGGTCTAAGGTGGTGGCCTGCTGCAGGAAGTTGTTGAAGGGCCGGCGCACCAAGCCTTCAGGATCGGTGAAGATGGTGGCGGGATTGAAGTTGTATGCGGGTATGGTCAGGTCATCATGGACGTTGACCACGTTGTAGGCATGTTGGTTCCAGACATGCCTGGCGGGAGCCCAGATGACATGGGAGGAGCTCTTGAAAACCACGATCTTGGCGTGATTGCCCTCGGTGCAACTGGAGACGATGATCTCTGCCTCCCCGTCTTTGTCCAAATCCACAATGGCAGCACATTCAACGTCCGTGGGTGCCGGACAGGCGATCGTGGCCTTGTTCTCCCCCGTAATGCCGTCTATGATGCGCAGATCTGTCTGGTCGCGATAGACAATTTCCATCAACCCGTCTTGGTTGAAGTCGAAAGCGGTCATGGTGGTGGCGCCGGAGTGGTCGCTGCTGTTTTTCAGCCATAGCTGCTGCAGACTTTGGGTGGTGGGGACAAATTGGTAAGCGGTAATCTTGGTGGCGTAAGAGAAAAGGATCTCCGGGTAACCGTCATTGTCCACATCCGTGATCAAAGCGCGCGACCCGGCGACAGGAGAGGTGTAAGGGCTGCTGGCCAGTAACGTGGGAGTACTGCCGGTACCAGTGTAAGGCTTCCATACGTACATTAGACCGTCCTGCACCACTACTACATCCAGATAGCCGTCCAAATCAATGTCCGCCACGGAGGTTAGTCCGTCACCCACCCCATCGATGGTTTTCCATAAGACAGCACTGTTCCCCATAGTCCCGTTGCTGTTGGTAATATCCAGTTTATAGACCTTCTTGCCCCCGACCAGTTCCAGCATGCCGTCATTGTCGAAGTCCGCAAATATGGGCATGATCGCGTTCTCCCAATAAGATGCATTAAGATTGGAATAGCCAATCAAATCAGGCAATACCAGCAATTCTGCACCTGTCACGGCATTGAAGATCTTGTAGTTAGACCAAATCTCCGGGATATGATCGCTGTTCACATCAGCTATGATTATGTTGGGAACCTCGTTTGTGAAATGGTTGACGTTGATCTCTGAACATGTGGAAGTCCATAACAAGGTCCCGTCGGGATGGTAGCAGCGGAGGTATCCACTGTCAACGCCTTGGACAAAGATTTCCGCGATCCCGTCTCTGTCCACATCGGCGATGGCCATGGGGTATCCTCCCAGGACGTTCGTGGTCGGGACGGTGAAGGAGTTCTTGAGCTGGAGGTTTTGTCCGTATATAACGATGGAATTAGTCTTGAAGGTGGCATTATAGTATCCCATTGTGACGATTTCAGACTGTCCGTCGTTGTCGATATCGCCGATGAAGGGTTGTGCATACATGTGCGACAGGGGTTGGCTGCTGGCACTTTGGACGATTCCCCAGTCCAAGTCTGTCTTGGTCGTGAAGCAATCGGCCTCCACGATGTTGTCGGGCAGGGACGGTGGGCATTGGGCTCCCAAGCTTATGGTGACGAGGCATAAGATCAGGATTATATAGGCCCTCCTGCGGTTTATAATATGTGTGATGTCCGGAATCATCTGTCCGTAAACAAATTAATTCGCAAAGATATAAAATATGTATATCATCACCTAAAAAAAAACGACTACAGGTTAGCTGTAATCGTCTTTTGGATTTCAAGTGGTCCCACTAGGGCTCGAACCTAGGACCCTCTGATTATGAGTCAGATGCTCTAACCAACTGAGCTATGGGACCCGCCTAAATGATAGGTCTTTCAATGAGGGCGCAAAAATACACTTTTTTTATTACCCTCGCTTAATTTTTCTTTTTGCGGACCGTCTTCAGAGGCTCGTTGCCGAAGGAGTAGGTTACCCCAGCCAAGGCGTTGATGCCGAAATTGTTGAACGCATAGAAGTTGGTGGCATACTGGCAACCGATGTTGTTGATGTTGGCGAATGCGGTGAACTGCGGCGTGATGATCCACTCGAATCCCAGGCCGAAGTTCAGGATGGGCTTCACCAGACGCTCGCCGTTGTCGTTCTTCCGGAGGTCGTTGGCAGCCTCATAGGAGGAGATGTAGAGGTTGCCATAGTTGTCATAGGAGGTCTGGGGCACCAACGCCCACCTGCCAAAGCCTACCTTGGCATTCACGTCGAAGATGAACTTGTTGTTGAGGATGTATCGGCCATCAAAGCCCAACTCCCAGGAGGGCTTGTACCACGGATGCTCCAACTGCTCCGACTTGAAATAGTAGCCCCAGTAGTTGGCATTCAGATTCAGGTAGAGGTGGTTGATGGCCTCCCAGCTGATGTTGGCGCTCACATTCAACACATTGACTTTATCCACATAGACCACATCATATTGGTTCTTCAGCAGACAGAGGGTGTCCAGCACATAGAAGGGCATATCTTGCACGAAAGAGTAACGGGCGGCGATATGGTAGTTGAGCTTCTTGACGAGGTTGCCCTTCACGCCACCATAAACGCTGATTTGTGTGCGGGAGAAACGCAGGCTGTCTAGCTGTGGTTTGACGTAGGGGTTCTCATAGAGCATCTCGCGCAAGGAGTTGTACTTGGCTTGACCGTCCACGCCGGCATACAGGCTTAGGATGTTGCGCACCAACCCCATCTGCAGCTCGGCGATCGGATATACCGGACATTTGGTGGTGTTGTTGGCAACCAGTATTGGCACGCCCACACCGACTTTGAGGTGGTATTCCTTGATGGTGAAATTCATGGTGGGCCGGAATTCGACCTTGAAACTGTGGTCGATATTCTTGGCCGGGATGTCGTGGCCAACGCCAATCATGATGCTGTCATTCCAGTTGTTGAGATAGTAGTCCACGTCGAAATCCAGCTGGTAGTGCTGATAGCCCGAGATTTTGATGAATCGGGAGTCGTAGGCGAAGATGGAGCGCAGGCCAATCTGGTGTTCCATGTCTTTCCAGTAGGTGTGCAGGAAGTCATAATGCAGACAGACATCCTCTTTGAACCGTTTGTCTTCGGTGGTGTAGTTGGAGCGGAATCCGATCTCGCCCTTCACATGATGGAAGCTGTTGCGAATGCTGTCACGATACTCCTTTTGGTAGTAGTAGTCCGGGAAGCCCCATTCGCGGCTGAAACCGTAGAGGTTGGCGAGTTCGTGGTTGTAGCCTACGGAAGAGTAGAGGGTGTGGTTCCTGAAGAAGCGGTTGAGGAAAAGATGTAGACGCGTGTCGCTGGTAGGGGCATAGGCGAACTGCTTCTGAATCTTGCCGATAGGCTGTGCCCAGGAAGAGAAATGATGGAAGTTGAGACCGTAAGAGTATTTGATGTTGCGGGTATTGTGCACGGAAAGCTCCGCCAGCGGCGTGATGGGGTAGCCAAAGCCCAACTTCAGGTAGTTGCGGTAAAAACGTTCCGGCACATCGGGGTTGAACTTGCTGTACGACAGCTTGGCCGTGGTAAAGTTCAGCTCCGGCTTCTGGGGACTGATTTCATAGGAGTAGGTGACGGTGTTCTGGATTGTGTCGGTGATGACAGCGTCCTGGTTGATTTTAGTGCTCTTGGCCAGCTTCGGCACATAGTTGATGAGCAGCTTGGCGGAGTCAACCACTTGTGCAGAGGCGGTGGTCATGAAAAGAACGGCAAGAGCCGTAGCCATAATGTTTTTTATATTGAAATGTCTCATAATCATGATGCTGAAAGATTAGTGGTTTGATGGATTGGCCGCCTCGATGGCATCTACTTCCGCGATGCGTTGTCTTGCCAGTTCTACAAGATCCGCGCCTTCGTAGTTGTCCACGATGCTCTGGTAGGTATGTCGTGCCTGGAAGGTGTTGCCCTTGGCCAGGTAGAGGTCTCCATAGAGGATGAAGGTCTTGGCGTACCAGTATTCAGAGGAGTAGTCTTTGCTCAGGATGTCCTGGATCTGTTTTTCGCAGGCGGTCAAGTCTTTGTCTTGGTTGAGGGCGATCTCTGCAAGATGGTAGGCAGCTTCGGCGCAGAGGTCGTTGCTGCCGCGTTTCTCCAGTTGGCTGTAGTAAGTCTTGGCCTTGGCATAGTCTTGCTGGTTCATGGCGGAGTTGCCGGCGATGAGCAGCGCCTCATTCAGGAGGTCGTTGGCATTGGATTGGATGATGTATTCGGAAGCCTTGAGCGCCTTGGCATAGTCTTGCATGAAGTAGGCACTGCGCATGGCGCCATTGTTGGCGTAGATGAGTTCGTCCACATCGGTGGTGCTCTCCGCCAGCTTGTTGAAGTAGGTCAACGCCTTGGTGTACTGCTTGTCGTTGTAGAGGATGGAAGCAGCCTTGTGCAGGGCGGTGACGTTATATTCGGTCTTGTACTTCTTGATGATCTGCTCGTAGTCGGCCAGGGCATCTTGATACGATCTTTGGCCATATTCGCATTCAGCCTTGTAGAACAAAGCCTTGGCTGCGAAGGAGCCGCTGGGGAACTGGCGGAGGTAGTCGGCGCAAGCCTTGATGGAGGCTTCGCAGTCGCCCCGCTGATACTTGGCCTCGGCGGCTTTGAAGGCGATGGAGTCCTGGCGGTCGGCGGAGATGTTCATGTTCTTGCTTCGTACATAGTCGAAGAATTCGCTGGTGTTGCCCTCCTCGGTGTAGATGTTCTCCAGGTTGGTCATGGCATCCTTGGCCTCGCGGGAGCCCGGGTAGGTCTCGACCACATACTTGTAGGTGGAGATGGCCAGATCGGTGTTGCCGTTGTTGAGGTAAGCTTGTGCCAAACGGGTGTGGGCCTGGCGGATATAGGTGCTCTTCGGATGCTGGCGGATGAACTCCTTGTAGGCTGCGATGGCACTCTGATAGTCGTTCTGCGTGTGGTAGGTCACGGCCAGGTCATAGTCGGCATCATCGCGATAGCTGGTGTTGGGGTTGTTGGCGATGAGGCGCTCCAACGCCGCAATCTTCTTGGTGTTGTTCTTCTGGTATCCATAGCATTTCGATTGCTGATAGATGGCATAGTCGCAGTTGAACTCGTGCATCTGCTCGCAATCCTCGTAGTACTTGATGGCATTCTTGAGGTCTTGCTGCATGAAATAGCAGTCGCCCAGACGGGCCAGTGCATCCGCCTTGATCTTGTGGTCAGGGTCGTTCGACTTCTGGATGAAAGACCTGAATGCGTTGGCAGCATCCTTGTAGCGTTTGATTTTTAGAGCGGCGTATCCCAAGGTGTAGAATGAGTTGTTGTAGTTCTCATTGTAGATGGCTCCATCCCGTTTCTGGTAAGACTGGATGGTGTAGTAGGCGTCTTGGTACTGCTCGTTGCGGTATTGGGCCTCGCCTTTCCAATAGGTGGCGTTCATGGTGAATTGAGGGTCGCGAGGAGCGGAGAGTGATTTGTCCAGATATTTAATCGCCTCTTTGTTGTTGCCATTGTTGAGCAGCTCCAAGGCGCGGAAGTAGGTGCAGCGTTGGTATGCTTGCAAGATGGAGGGCGTTTTGGTGCTCAGCTTCTCGATGGAGGTGATGGCCGCCTGATAGTTCTTGGTGGACATGTACAGCTTGGACAGGTAGGAAGAGGCCTCCTCGCTGCGCGCTGAGTGCGGGTAGGTGTTGATGTACTCCTGCAGGGCGTCGATGCCGTTGTTGAAAGGACTGGTCGAGGTCTGGCATTGCAGCTTGGCGTAGTTGTACAGGGCGTCCTCCTTGATGTCGGCATTGAAATCGTATTTGGCCGCCTCTTTGAAACTCTGGATGGCTAACGCATATTGGCCGGCTCTCCGGTAGCAGTCGCCGATCAGGTAGTAGGCGTTCTGGGTCATGGCATCCGGCGTCTTGGTGTCGATGGCCTTGGAGAAGTGGGTGATGGCCTTGTCGTATTGGGCCTCGCGGTAGTAGGAGAATCCCGCCGCAAAATGGTCTTCCCGGCTCAGGTTGATCCGGTTGGCCTTTTCTAGCTCGTCAAATTCATCGACAGCCTTCTCGTAGTTGTTGAGGGTGTAGTTGGAGACCGCCACGCAACGGAGGGTGTGCAGTTGGGTGGTGTCTCGATTGTCGGTGACCGCCGGGGCCACTTTCAAGACTTTCTCATACTCGCCTTGTTTGAAATATATCTGAGTCAGATAGTTGGAGGCATCTTTACGGTACTCGGGCTCGTCGCGCAGCGTGAGGAAATCCTCCAGCGCAGCCTCATATTGTCCGTTCTGGTAGGCCAGCACCGCCGAGTAATAGATGGCTTTCTTCTTGTAGGGGCCGGCCTGTTCTCTGGCTTTCTTGAAATAGGATTTGGCCAGATCGTCCTCATTGACCATCAGATAGGAATAGCCCATCTTGAAGTTGTATTCGGCCATGTTCTCCGGCTGGATCTCCGTCTCCATCAACTGCTCAAACTGGGTGATGACCTTCTTCCACTGCTTGCGGCTGAAATAGTATTTGCCCAAGTAGAAGTGAGCCTCCGGGACAAAAGAGTGCACCGGATATTGGTCGATGAACCCTTGCAGGTAGTAGGCGGCATCCTGATTGTCTAGCTTGGCCGCGCACACCCCCATGTAGAAGAGGGAGTTGGTCTTCAAGTCCTGCTGCTTGTCCTCTGTGTTCTCGTACACGTACTTGAAGTACTGCTGGGCGGATCCGTACTTCTCTTTGTTGAACAGATCCATGGCAGTCTTGAATTCGTATTGCGGGGATTTGTAGTTCTCGGTCCGTTGGGCGAAGCCCGAAGGGAGGCAGCAAAGCCATATCATAACGGCCAACAGGTTGATTTTCAAAAACTTCATATCTTTCAGTTTATTTCAAAAAGCAGAATTAAAAACGGACAAAAATAGAAAATTAGTATATGTCTTTTTTTTACTTTGATTTTAATTGTAAACACGGATTTTTTGATAACATCGGGCGCCAATAGCCAATAGCTAACAGCTAATAGCCAACAGCTAACAGCTAATAGCCAACAGCTAACAGCCAATAGCCAACGGCTAACCCCCATTTTTTTACGCTTCATGGTGTGATGTATAGATATATTTTGTATTTTTGCGGTTGCTTAAAAAACAACTGAACAAATGACGACTTCAACTATCCTTTATGCAGCATTGACCATCGGCTTGACGGGTCTGATAGCTGCGGTGATTTTGTATTTTGTGTCTAAGTTTTTCAAGGTGGAGGAGGATCCTCGCATTGATGAGGTGCAGGCTTGCCTCCCCGGCGCCAACTGCGGTGGTTGCGGCTTTGCCGGCTGTCGTGCCATGGCGGAGGCGATGGTGAACTCCCTCGACTTGAGCATCGCTTATTGTCCCGGTGGTGACTATGACAAGATCGGCGAGATCCTGGGCATCAAGGCTGAGGCCCGTGACCCGCAGGTCTGCGTGGTGCGTTGCAACGGCACCTGCGAGAATGCCCCTTCCAAGGTCTTTTACGACTCTGCCCTGACGTGCGCTTTCGCCAACAGCCTCTTCGCCGGCGAGAGCTCCTGTCCGTTTGGCTGTCTGGGGTGTGGCGATTGTGTGAAGGCTTGTGCTTTCGATGCTATCCATATCAATCCGGAGACCCATCTGCCAGAGGTGAACGAGAATCTCTGTGTCGGCTGTAAGGCCTGCGCCAAGGCTTGTCCGCGCGGCGTGCTCGAAATCCGCGACAAGGGCCGTAACAACCGTCGCGTCTTCGTGGCGTGCAACAACAAGGAGAAGGGTGCGGTGGCTCGCAAGAACTGCACGGCCGCCTGTATCGGATGCGGCAAGTGCGCCAAGGTGTGCCCCTTCGAGGCTATCACGGTGACCGACAACCTCGCCTATATCGACTATACCAAGTGCAAGGCCTGTCGCAAGTGCGTGGCCGAATGCCCCACGGGCGCTATCCATGCGGTCAACTTCCCCGAGAAGAAAGAACCTGTGGCAGTGGCTGAACCCGCGGCTGAAGCATAACCATCAATCATCCATCCAAACATCACGGCGATTATGAGTACTGAAAATTTACCCCAAGCAATAACTGAAGATATCAAACAGAGCCTTCGTGCCATCCGCAGCCTGAAACGCAAGACCTTCCCCATGGGTGGTGTCCATCCCGCTGCACACAAGATTGCCCATTCCGCTCCCGTGGAAACTTTCCCGCTGCCGGATGAGGCTGTCGTCTTCATGACCCAGCATCTCGGCGCTCCCGCCAACCCCATCGTCCAGAAGGGCGACAAGGTGAAGGTGGGCCAACTTATCGGTGAGGCCTCCTCCTTCGTGAGTGCCAACATCCATTCCCCGATTTCCGGCACCGTGACCAAGGTTGATATGATTGCCGACATCACCGGCTATAAGAAACCCGCTGTGGTGATCCAACGCGAGGGCGATGATTGGGACGAGGCTATCGATACCTCCCTCGACATTGTCCGCGACCTCAAGCTACAGACCAAGGACGAGATCATCGCCCGCATGAAAGACAGAGGTCTGGTGGGCCTCGGTGGCGCTTGCTTCCCGATGCATATCAAGTATATGCTCAAGCCCGAGCAGAAATGCGAGTATCTCATCGTCAATGCGGTGGAGTGCGAGCCCTATATCTCCACCGACAACCGCGTGATCCTGGAGCGCACGGAACAGTGCCTCATTGGCATTGAGCTGGCCCTGATCGCTTCCGGTGCCCCGAAGGCTATTATCGGCATCGAGGAGAATAAACCCCGCGCCATCAAGAAACTGATGGATGCCGTGAAGAACTATACCAATATCGAGGTGCAGCCGTTAAAGCTCAAATACCCGCAAGGCGCCGAGAAACAGCTCATCAAAGCCATCACCGGTCGCAGCGTGCCCAACGGTGCTCTGCCTATCTCCGTGGGTTGTATCGTCAACAATATTACATCCATGTATGCCCTCTATCTGGCTGTGCAGAAGAATAAACCTATTGTTCAAGCCTATACCACGGTGTCCGGTCTTTCCATCCCGGAAGATAAATGCAAGAACTACCGTCTCCGTATCGGCACCCCGATTCTGGATGTGATCAACAGTGTGGGCATTCCCGAAGACACGGGCAAGATCATCGCCGGCGGCCCGATGATGGGCAAGGCTATCGCCAACCTCAACTCCTATGTGGTGAAGGGTATGTCAAGTCTGCTCTTCATTACCGACAAGGAGAGCAAACGCGGTCCGGTGTCGCCGTGCCTCCGTTGTGGCAAGTGCGTGCGTGGCTGCCCGATGGGACTGGAGCCCTATCTGCTCTGCATCCTGTCCGAACAGCAGAAGTATGACAAGTGTGAGACGCTGGGTATCATGAACTGCATTGAGTGCGGCTCCTGCTCCTATACCTGTCCATCCAACCGCCCGTTGCTGGATTTCATCCGCGTTGGCAAGAACAAGACCGGTGCTCTCATCCGCGCCCGCAACGCAAAGTAGACGTCAGCTGTTGGCCATTAGCTGTTAGCTGTTCCTTTTGGCCAATAGCCAATGGCTAATAGCCAAAAGCCGAACTACTTCACTTCTTTCAGCGCTTCTTCCGTACGCATGATCAAGGGTTGTGCGGACAGATCCGTATTTAACGCTTTGCGCATCCAGACGTTGGGGGTGAGGCGGCCGAGCCTGTATATCTTGGGGACTTCTGTGCCGAGGCTCTTGCCTTTGAGGTACTCTTCCAGCTGGTAGTCGATGATATGACCGATAGGGTAGGCGGGCAGGTAGAGCGGATCGATGATGGCGTGCGAATAGACTGCCAGGATGGGCTCGTCCTTGACCTTGAACACAGGGGCGTAGTAGGTGTTCCATACCTCCTTGGCGATTCTGATGACGGCCTCTTGCAGTTGTGTGGCATCCGCCGATGGGTTGGCGTAGAGCCATTGCCATACTCTCATGTCCACCAGTGACACGCCCATGATCTCATAACAGTTCCAGAAGAGGTCGAGAGCCTTGAGGGCATCGGCCTGCGCGTTGTCGCTGCGGATGCCTAACAGCTCCAGGTCCTTGTCTTGGAAGACGAATGCCAGCGCCTCCGTGAAGGCGGTGTTCGGCACGCCGGCAAGGAAGTAGTTGTTTACATCGTAGAGCGAGATGGTCTGCTCTACATTATGGCCAAACTCGTGTACGCCGATGTTGTAGCCTTTGTAGTCCATGCCGTTTTCCCCGATGCGGGTGCGCAGCATGGCATTGTCCCCATGCATCTTGGACTCGATGGCATGGCCGGCGCCCACGGAGGGGTCAACCGTCACATGCCGACAGATGAACTCGGCCTTCTGTTTGTCAAAGCCCAGTTTCTGAAGGATGAAGGGCAGGTCCTCCGCAAAAGCCTCTTTGGTCGGGTATTTCTTCTGCACCATCTCGTCCAGCTGGGCGGCATCCACGCCGCTCCGGCCCTTGAAGCCGTCATACCAGATGTCGAAGGCCTGCAACTTGCGTCCGAGCCGTTTGGAGATACACTGGGCCACCTGCTTGACGACTGGACTGCTTAGCAAAGACTCGAAGAGCGCTTCCGTCTCCTTGACGGAGATCTCGTATTCCCCCTCGAATTTTCTGTCGATGAAGTTGTTGAACCCTTGGTAGTAGGGGTCCAAGGCTTGCTCTGCATGGAAGAAGTCCAGCATCATCTGATAGCGGGTGTTCTTCTCCGATTTGATAGGATGCAGCTCAATGCCGTTCATCATCACCTGGTTGGTGGAAGGATACCATTGGTAGTCTACATCGTTTTTGACGACCACCTGAGGAACTTGGCATTGGATGATGCGCTTCATCACATCGTAGATGACCTGCTGCTTGGCGGTGCCGTTGACGGGATCCGCATAGGCGGCCTTCAACTCGTCGCGCAGTCCCCAGTGGGTGATGAGGGGCGTGGAGGTGGTCCAATGGAACTGGTTGGTGAAGCTGCCCACCTGCACGAGGTCGATATTGTAGTTGTCGATATAAGCATTGGCGTTGGCCGCCACGGTGGCCAGTCGCTGTGCCTTGTCGGCAGGCACACGCGAAGTGAAAACATCGCCCAAACGCACAAATCCCCACTCCAGCTCTGACCATTGCATGCCGCTGCGCTGCTTCTCGGCCAGGGTGAAATGCGGGAAGTTGAGGATGACGATGAAGGCCAGCTTGTTGGCAAACATGTCCTCTTCAAAATGGGCCAAGCCATCATAGGCGCTGAAGAGACCGTCCACCATGGTGCTTGTGTAGCCGGTCACCTGCTCGGGTCGTTGCAGGTCTATGCCCACGCGGTGGTTGTGGCCGAAGATGACCTCAAAGTTGTCGCACAGCCGATTGAATAGCGCCACCTTGGTCTCCATGTCGGGACAATAATGGGTGATGCAGAACTGCTCGAACTCCTTCTGGCTTCCGTCGCTGCTGGTCCAGAAGGCCGCCGCCTGCCGTACGCCGCGCTCAATCAGCGACGGGGAGATGGTCGAGCGAGACTTGAGGGTGTAGATGACATTGTCCTGCGATGCCTTGGTGATGAAGTCTCCCGCAAAAAGATCCGTGAAGGTGAGCATGATGATGGCCAATAGGGTGAACGATACTTTTCTCATAATATATTATTGTTTGACAAATTTCTGTTGATGGATGGCATCGCCGGTTTCGATGCGGATGATGTAGATGCCCGATGGCAGCTGGTGGACCGGGATGGTGGCGGTGAGGCCTTGGATCTCATAATGCTGGATCATCCTGCCTTGCATGTCTTGGATGAGCACGCTCCGGATGGGCTCGTCACAGCGCAGGTTCAGCACGTTGGAGGCAGGGTTGGGCCAGAGCTGCAGTGAGGAGCTCTCCCATTCTTCCACGCCAGTGGTGCCCGCCGTGTATTCCAGCGTGTAACCGCCGCCGGTGTTCTGCTCGTCCGTCTCGAAAAGGAAGTTGAGCCGACGGGTGTCGAAGACGAGGGTGGTGTCACTGATGGTACCCGTCAGCGTGGCAAGCAGGTTGTTGTCGTTGTAGCTGTTTTGGAAGATGCGTAGGAAGTCGTGGCCCTCCTCCAGGTCCAAGTCGGTGATGTGAATGGAGATGGCTGAGTAGGCGCTGCCCATGATGAGGCGCTGCTTGCAGGTGGTCATGTTGTGGTAGGGCTCGGCATCGCTGCCATCCGTCAGTGTGCCCGACGGGGCAGTCGCGGTCTGGATGGCAGGACAATAGGCTGTCCGATCGCTGTTGTAGTTGACATGGATGCCGTGATGACCGTCGTTTTGGTGCGTCACAAGGTGGCAGACGATCTCGGTGCACTCCCAGGTCACATCCACTTTGGCGGTGTCGCCTGTCAGCGCCAGTGGCGTGATGTTGGGGTTGTCGGTGCTGATATAGAGGGTGTCGCCGCTGGCCAGGTCGTAGCGGGCATGCAGCGAGATGGAGACGAAGTCAGTCTCGGAGGGACGGATGGTCCAGGTGTAGTCCATATTGTTGGCGTAGTGGCTCTCGGGGCGACTGCCGTCGGTGAAGGAGCCGGCCGTGGTGGTCAGCAGTCTGCTGCCCGTCAGTGGCGTCGCGGCAGGGTAGGGGTAGAGCGTGGTGTCGGGGTAGCAGTTGACAATCAGCTCTTGGGCCAGGTTGAAGTTGCTGCTGCCGGGGTGCAGGTTGTCGGTGTAGAAGTAGCCGTCAGCGGAGCCGTCCCAGCCGAAGTTGAAGTGGAAGTAGTAGCAGCTGTCCTGGATCTGGTAGCCATCGCAGATGAAGGCATGGCCGCTGATCCACTCATGGTCGGCCCAGCCGGCGTAGTACATGGGGATGTTGCGGTCCAGATGCGCCACGATGACGCTGTCCCAGTTGACATCCGTGGAGTCGCGGAACAGGTAGGCGGTGGCGGGGTCGTATTTGAAGTAGGTGCGCAGCACATAGGCGGCGCTGTGGTTGTTCATGCCGGAGCCGTCCACGCCATAGTGCATGTCCACGCCCACGCCCAGGTGGCGGATGAGCTTGGAGATCTCCGTGTTGATGCTGGTGGGATCGTCGCACATGGCCTCGTAGTTGTAGTTGGCACTGCTGTAGTCGGCCGACTGCACCCCATAGTGCTCGTCGGTGTAGGAGTAGCTGCCCACGCCGCTCTCCGGGAAGCGGAAGTAGTAGAGCAACTGTGCCATGGCGGTGGCCACACAACCCGTGACGCAGCGGTTGTTCTCCCCGGCGTAGTCGTACGGACAGTAGTAGTTGTAGAAGGTTCCCTGCCCCCAGTGCGACATCATCATCGGCTTCACTGCTACATTGTCACGCATGCCGCGGGAGAGCCATTGCGCCCATGCCGGGTGCGCCTGGCCACTTCTGGCAGCACTCTTCCGCAGGGCCTCGACCTGTGCCGCATAGCTGTCGAGCCACATCTGTGCCGGCGCCGCAAGGTCGCCGCGGTTGTATAACTGGTGGTCGCTGTATGCCAAGACGGGTACCGTACGCTCGTCCCCGGAAATGACGACAAACGACCGCTCTGAATTGAAGATGTAGAGCAGGGTGTCACCATGGGCTGCTTGTATGTCGGCGCAGCGCACGGTGCTCTCCTGCCGCGACTGGAAATGACGGTCGGCCATCTGCCGCGCCCGGGTGAGGCTGACCTGCTGTGCATTCGTCTGGCGGAATGGCCACATCAAACATAAGAGAAGGCTTAAAGCCCATATCGGCTGTCGTGAAATCTGTTTCATTGTGGGATGTCTTTTGTCGATAAGATACATTAATTATATGAAGCCGCAAAGATAGCAAATCATATCCAAAAAAGAAACCGGAAAAATGTTGGACAAGCATATGGTTGTTTTTTTGTATTATTGCAGTCTCGAAATTGGTATGCTTTTTAGTGACCAAAATGGTAAAGTTTTTAATGATTATATACAGTTCCAATGAAAAATAGGTGTCTTATAGTTTTTTATTCAGCGTTGTGTTCTGCTATCTTTTTCAGTTGCAGTCAACAACAACAACAGGCTGAACAATCAGACCTCGAAATAATGCTCGCCGATCTGGTGGAGGACCGATACACCCATTGCTACCAGTTGACAGACAGTGACAAAATTGTCCGATGCAAATATGCAGACGAAATTATGGAGAAATGCAACCAATTGCTCTCCAGCCAAGAGCCGTATCGGGAGAAATACAAAGGACTCCGTTCCCTAATGAAAAGGTACGATATTCATCGGCCTTATGGTATTAACGGGACGGAAATGGATTCGATGAATTTTGCTTTGATGGTCCGAGTGGTGCAGCTTTACGCTTTAGAATATGAAATAGAGTCGTTTTACCAATCCCATTATCAGGTAGAAGGACTTGGAATTGAATATGCCGGCGAGTTTTATGACAAAAAGGGGAACAGGGTTGTCCGGCTGCTCCCGAATTATATCAGTTCAAATCCGGACCTTAACCCTGTGTATTATGTGAACGGTGAAAAATTGTCAACAGACGGTACATACTGGTACTACACGCCACACAACTCCGACTCAATCATCTCGTGTGACTTTGATGTGATGAGATGGGGACAACCATTCCACGGAAATTGTGGCACAAAAATGTCGTTCAACCGTAAAAAATCTACCACGCCATGATTCCCACCGCCACATACCCGCCCCAATTTCCCCGTCCCGCTATGGGGGGTTATCGGTACTTCTTCAACGGGCAGGAGGCTGACAATGAGGCGCTTGGGGAAGGAGGCTTGGCAGGGTACGAGTTCCGGCAGTATGACACGAGACTGGGACGGTGGTGGGGAGTGGATTTCCGGAGTGAATTTTTACCAGGAATAAGTCCATATTCTTTTTCATATAATTCACCAATATTATTTGTTGATTCTAAGGGGAAAGCAGGGGTAATTACAGTTACCCAAAGCCCTAATGGAGGTGGTAAAATCGTTATAGAATCAATAATATTTGTATATGGTGAAGGTGCGAGTGCTGCTGCTATTGAAGCTAATAATACTTGGGGAGAAGGGGTCAACCAAGGCTTTAACACATACACATACTACGATGAAAACAATAAGCCATGGATTGTGACAGTTAATGTTACTTTTGTTGTAACAGAATCTTTAAACAATAACAAAACCGTAGATGACAACCTTAAAGATATAAGTGAACTTAACTGTCAAGTAACAGGAGTAGATCCTCTAACAGGAAAAGAATATTCATATAATTCGCCTGGATATGGAGGAAGTATGATAGCTGCGTTAGTACATAACACCCAAGAGCTGCAACAATATTCCGGACAGCTAAGAAGTGCAATGGGATGGGGTGGCCATGGCGGTGGATTGATTGCAATTGGAGCCAAACAATTTATCCACGAAATGTTTCATGGGTTCGGATTAAGACAACATTTGACAGGCAAAGAAGATGAACAGGACGTTCTTTTTACGTATGGAGGTGGGGTTCACATAAGAGCAATTCATTTTATCGATTTTTGTGAAAACATTCTGAAATTGTATAAAAATGGTCGTTTTGAAAATGGGATTCCATCTACGTATAATTCTGATTTTATTGAAACTCCATCCGATATGATAGAGATGAAGGAAAAAGAGCAAGCAGAAAGGAAAGCGTTATATGAGCAGGAATCAAAACAATAGTATCTTTGCATGGATTGGATTAAGCATCTTGTTGATATTGCCGAATATAGCAAGAACACAATCGGTTAAATTAACTTTATTTGCCACAGATTCTTTGACAGGAGAGATTGTTACCAGTTATTGTGTCTATATCAACGACTCTATATTTTTCCACTCTCTTGATGAAAACAATGCTGCATACTTCGTATTGGACAATACCATAGATCACTCATTCAGAATTAGAGTGCACAATTCCCACTATCATGACAGAATCTTTGACTTAAAGATGCCAAAAACCTTATCTGACACAACTATTCATGTTAAAATGAACTACATTTTTTCAGAACCGCAATTGCCCTTGTTTTTTTTCGACAGTGCAAGTGTCGTTCCCGACACAAATTTCAACGCTATTTATTCAGAGCCGGTCTTTTGGTTGGGAAAAATTCAGAAAGCCAACGATTTTACCATACAACTGAACGCTTTTTGCCTTTCCGAAAATAATTCAGAAGACCAGGCACTGTGTGAACAAAGAATAAAATGCATTAAAAACATATTGGTACAACATGGTGTCGATTCTTCAAAGATGGATGTTCTTATACATCCGTTTGAACCTTATCAAATATTATACCCAGAGGAATTCGACCAATTTTATCATTTCAAGGACATTTTGGATGAGGAATTTATACGTAATCTTCCCGCAAATGAAAAATCCAAGGCGATGAAGTATAATAGTCGCATTACGGTGACGGTTGCCGATAATTATTGGTCAACGGTAACTCCTCAGCAAAGGGAGTTCTGTTTCCGCTTTTTTGACAAATTTGGAGCAGAAGTAACCCCTTCCGAGATGCTGGTGCTGGACAACACAGGGGCTGTTATTAATTTAGACAGTTCCAAATGTTTTCGTCATAAGGCAGACACGTCTTATTCTTTTATTTTGCAGGTGACAGACAGAGATTATTACTTTTTCCAAAAACAGTATGATGCCAATGAAATGTCGGGTTGTGACACTGTTCGGTTGGAAAACATAGAGACTGTTGCCAAGCTCGTCGTCAGTTCTCACCGATTGAAACTGAACAACCGTCAGAAAAAGCAGATTGTTTCTTTTTTTTCAAACAGTAAGCGCGGATTTCATCGCATTGTCATTCTTGTGGGAAAACCGACACGTGCGAAAATAGAAGCACGACAGGGTGTCAAAGACATTATTATGTTATACGAAAAAGATATGGCGAGAAGAAATATCCAGCAAACTCCTGATGTGATGGTGCATTTCTACGATTTGCTTGAGGCGGAAGATACTTTTACGTTTGAGATAGTGGCGTATAATTATAAATAAAAATTATCCTACTTCTCCCCATTGTCGTCCCAAAAAACAATCCATTTGTCTCTCTAACCCGAAAAAACCTTATCTTCGCGCCATGAACCACACCATCACATACCCGCCAAAATTCCCTCTTCCCGCTATGGGGGGGTATCGGTACTTCTTCAACGGGCAGGAAGCTGACAATGAGGTGCTTGGGGAAGGGGCTCTGCACGCCTTCGAGTACCGTATGCACGACACCCGCATCGGGCGGTTCTGGAGCGTGGACCCCTTGGCAGGGAAGTTCCCGTGGAACAGTATGTATGCGTTTGCGGAGAATCGGGTTGTGGATGGGAGAGAGCTTGAAGGGTTGGAATGGGATCCCAACAAACCGCCAACCACGACAAATTTAGAAATACCAATACGTGTTGTCAACGCAAGTGACAAGACGAAAGTTGTGTCGCCGTTATCGCCAAAAACAGAATTGAGTTTTCAAGTGTCTACAAAAACAGTATATGCAATAGACCATGGTGAGATTCGTCCAGCCAAGTCGGAATACGAGAAATGGTGGGAGTTTACTGCGGGACCTTTTGCAAATTCTATTCGCTATGATTATGTACTGCAAGGAACATCCGCTGGCTTTTTCTTAGGTTCAGCTTCTTTGTACGGATATGCTGTTTTGCCGGAGGCACTTCCCTATGTTTCAAGGGGCGGGGAAAGATTGTTCTCGTTGGGAATCAATGTGTACAACAATCCTTGGGGAAAAAGAGTTATTGGAATAGGTTTAGGTTATGTAGGTAATAAACAAGAATGGTCACCTGATGTGACTTTCCCTGACCCTACGATAGGTGCATATAGCTTATTGAGTCAATTTCTATTTGACACATGGGAGAGAAACAAAGAATTATTTGATGATAAACTAAGGATTAATATCAAGACATTTCCTCAAAACACAAATTATAATGCAAAATCCAATAATGCAAAATCGACGGAGAAAAAGGATTAACCGTTTTGTTAAATACTATTTTTATTCTTTTGTAGTTGCTTTTGTCTTTTCCGTTATAGCTTATAAAATTGGAACTAATGGAAGTGGGCCACATAAACCCACACCTAATTCGTGGCAATATGTCTTTGATCATCATTTGCCTGATATAATAGTTCTTTCATTAATTGGCGGTCTTTTACTCACGTTTCCATTACCGCCATCAAAGGATGAAGGATAGTCTTTGATACCATCCTCTAAAGAATACTTTTCTATCCCATATCCAATCGGTAAAAGCTAAAGATTTCATGTGTGATTGCACTATGAAATCCACAGGCATATATTCGCCTTAGCCCCCTCCCCAATTCCGACATTGGGAAGAGGAGGCAAACACATTTGCCAATCACGTCTCAGGAATCGATAGTCTGTTTTAGTCCATATCCAATATTCCACAAACAGTCATTCGTATTTGCCACCATCCTATCTTTGCCGTCTCACAAACAGACTGCAAGATGACAATACACGAGGCAATGAACAAGGTACAGACTGCGGTTGACAGAATACCCGACATCAGACGGCAGGTGGCAGAGGAACTTTCCCCTGATATTGTCGAGGCCAACCGCGAGCAGCTCATGAAAGGGTTGGATGCAGACGACAATCCGATTTCCCCGGCATATTCACCCTACACACGACACGTCAAGGCATCGAAAGGATTGCCGACCGACAAGGTCACGCTTTTTGACACCGGTGCCTTCCACGAAGGCATATTCTCCGAAGTTCAGGGCGATGAAATCATCATCGACAGCAAGGATCCTAAGAGCGATGGGCTGAAAGAGAGATACGGGGAGCGCATCTTTGGCATTGGTTCTGAAGCCACGGAAAGCCTCCGGGAACTTTCAGCCCGCAAGATTGTCAAAGTTATCCGTGAAATCACAGGATTCTGAACATTTCTGTACACTTCATCATTCAAAGACTAAATCCTGCGCTTTGGTATGCACCACTTTTTTTACGACAACGAATAGACCTTTTAGGTTCTGTTTTTTTCGTTATTATATGGGTTATTTTAATTTTGGCAATTAATTTGTAATTCAAATTCCGAAAGATATATGTCCTCTGGATTTAGTAACCGATAGTAAAATATAGCATCCTATAACCTTTGTTTTCGTTTTCAATATGTGTGAAAATACTACAAAATGAATTGAACAATCAGCGACAAGGATACGTACTTATTTTGTATTTTTGCCTCGATTTCAAAAAATGAAAAAAAATTAAATTTTGAAAATGAAGATTATTTAACGAGCTGATTATCAGAATTATCTATGGAATATAAAAGACACCCCTGACATTAAAGTCATCACAGGTATTCGTCGGGCGGGCAAATCGGAGATAATGAAGTCATTCATCAATCGCCTTAAAATGAATGATGCAAACGCCAACGTGGTCTATGCAGATCTTTCTGTTCTTGAAAATGAGTCTCTGTTGGAATACCACAACTTATACGAATGGGCAAAGGTTCAGCACCGAGATGGACAGAGCAATTACCTGCTCATTGATGAAGTCCAATTGTGCAATCACTTTGAGTTATCCATAAACAGCCTGCATAGTTTGGGGATGTATGACATATACTTGACCGGGTCCAATGCTTTTCTGTTAAGTTCTGACTTGGCCACACTTTTCACGGGTCGCCATATAGAACTCCATGTGCTGCCATTTTCATTTAAGGAATATTGTGCTTATTTTGATTCTGACAGCGATTTGCAAACTTTGTTTGACCAATATGTTGTGGACGGGGGTCTGTCGGGCAGCTATGTGTATGAGAGTGAACGAGGCAGGAAGGATTATGTGAAAAATGTCTATCACACCATATTACGGCGGGATTTGACGGAGAAGTACAATCTGACGGATTCAAGGATGCTGGAACAAGTGACGGAATATATGATGGATAACATAAGCAACACGACTTCGCCCAACAATGTCAGTAATTGTTTGTCGGCAAACGGCTTTATGACCAACCACAGCACGGTCGGTTCCTATCTGAAATATCTGTGCGATGCTTTTGTGTTGTACAAAGTGTCACGATATGACATCCAGGGGAAAAAGTATTTGCAATCGTTGGACAAATACTACTTGGCTGACAGCGGAATCCGATTCGCTGTATTGGGGAGGCGAAATATGGATTATGGTCGGGTGTACGAAAACGTTGTGGCCTTGGAATTACTCCGCCGTGGATACAGCATTTATGTCGGCAAACTCTATAAAAAGGAGATTGATTTCGTGGCAATGCGTGAAAACGAAAAGATATACATCCAAGTGAGCGATGATATTAGCAATCCAGCAACCTTTCAACGCGAAACGGACCCCTTGATGAAGATTCGGGACGCTTATCCCAAGATTTTAATAGCACGTACAAAACATGAAGTATACGATTATCAGGGAATAAAGATTTTTGACCTGCCGCTTTGGTTGAAAGATGTCAATTTCTGAGAATGAGAATGACAGTAAATCATATAGTCCTCAATGAAACTAAAGCCCACACATTGACATGTTTCCAATGGTATAATCGCTATCCCGAAAAGGGGGCATGACATTTATATAATATTGCATTCTATAACCTTTGTTTTTTCGAAATATAGCATCTTAGAATTAGTTCACCGCAAAAAGAAAAGCACTTACGACGAATGCCATAAGTGCTTGTTTATCAGTGGTGATTCCGCTGCGACTCGAACGCAGAACCTGCTGCTTAGAAGGCAGCTGCTCTATCCAGTTGAGCTACGGAACCTCCTTGGTCGGGATAGCAAGATTCGAACTTGCGACCTCCTGCTCCCAAAGCAGGCGCGATAACCGGACTACGCTATATCCCGTGCGCAAATCGGCTGCAAAAATACAATTTTTTTTGTACGGCTTGCGGATGTTGTGATATTTTATAAATGATTGATAATAAGTTAGAAAAATAATTCGCTGACAAAATAGGTGTCCGCCGATGCCATGTTTTTCGTATTTTTGCGGCCCCTATGCTGATAGAAAAGAACATCCATATTGACGATTATGACTATCCTC
Source organism: Bacteroidales bacterium (assembly GCA_017544105.1). GTDB lineage: Bacteria > Bacteroidota > Bacteroidia > Bacteroidales > WCHB1-69 > F23-D06. The sequence goes on along the minus strand of JAFYEU010000143.1, from coordinate 1,720 downwards.
TTCCGGAAGAGCGCATAGCCTTCTATCCGGCGGCAGAGCGCGACCAGTCCAAGCTGTTGGTGTACCGCCATGGCGAAATCACAGACAGCCGCTTTGACCACCTGCCCGCTTTTCTTACCCCTGATGATCTGCTGATCTTCAATGATTCGAAGGTCATCCATGCGCGTCTGCTTGTGCACAACACCACCGGAGCGGCCATCGAGATCTTCTGTCTGGAGCCCTTGGCCCCCTCCACAGACCCTGCCACGGCCTTTGCGCAGACGGGCGAGGTGACCTGGCGCTGTATGGTGGGTAATGCCAAGAAATGGAAACACCCGCTGACTATCGTGGTGCCTATGGACGGGCGTGAGGTCCGCATCGAAGCGATGCATGACGGCAACGATAACGGCACTTTCGCGGTCACCTTCCGCTGGGAAGACCCCTCTGTGAGTTTTGCCGAGTGGATAGAGCATTACGGCAAGATCCCCTTGCCACCCTATATCAAGCGCGACGCGGAGGCCACCGACGAGCAACGCTACCAGACGGTCTATGCCAAGTACGACGGCTCCGTGGCGGCCCCCACGGCTGGACTGCATTTCACACCCGCTGTGCTGGAAACGCTGAATGCCAAGGGCGTAGCCACCGAGTATGTGACGCTCCACGTGGGCGCGGGCACCTTCAAGCCCGTGAGCTCCGAGACTATCGGCGGACACTATATGCACGAGGAGAAGATCGTGCTCTCCCGCCAGCGCATTGAGTCCTTGCTCAGCCTGTTGTCGCGCCGCCGCATTGCCGTGGGCACCACCGTGACGCGCACCCTCGAGTCGCTTTTCATCATCGGAGCCAAACTGACACTCGGCCGCCCCGACCCGCTCAACGTGCAGCAATGGGAGATGTATGAGGATCTCGAACTGCGGACGGTCACGCTGGAACAGTCGCTGCAAGCCATTCTGCGATATCTGGCAGATAATCAGACGGATTGGCTGCATGCCTCCACCCGCCTCATCATCCTCCCCGGCTATCCGCTGAAGGTGATCCAAGGACTCATCACCAACTTTCACCAGCCCAAGAGTACGTTGCTGTTGCTCATCTCCGCCCTGCTCGGCGAAGAGTGGAAACGTATCTATCAACATGCACTGGAACACGATTACCGGTTTTTGAGTTACGGAGATTCAAATTTGTATCTACCATAACCCTTTTTTTCGTATTTTTGCAGCCCCTTTTTTAGAAAAATTAAAATCTGATACGATATGATCAATATCACACTGCCTGACGGCTCAATCAAACAGGTGGAAAAAGGTTCCACCCCTTATCAAGTGGCTCTCGCCATCAGCGAAGGCCTGGCCCGCAACGTGTTAGTGGCCAAAGTGAACGACCAACTGGTGGAACTCGACAAACCCATCAATGAGGATGCCACCCTCACCCTTTACACCTGGAACGACCGCGAAGGCAAGGACACCTTCTGGCATAGTTCCGCCCACCTCATGGCCGCTGCCATCGAGTCGCTTTACCCCGGTGTCAAGTTCGGTATTGGACCCCACATCGAGACCGGCTTCTACTATGACATCGATTTTATGGACTATAACATCTCTTCTGACGATTTCCCGAAGATTGAGGAGAAGATGAAAGAGTTGGCCTCCCAGAAGATTCAGTTCGTGCGCCGCGAGGTGCCCAAGGCCGAGGCTCTCGACTATTTCACCAAGAAAGGCGATGAGTACAAACTGGAACTCATCGACGGGTT
>JAFYEU010000142.1 GCA_017544105.1 Bacteroidales bacterium | reverse complement strand
GACGGACAGCCTTTGTCCACCATCGCGCCCCAGCCAAACGACATTCTCGTCACCGGCAACGAGTCGAACGGCATCACGCCGGAGGTGGCCGCTCTCGTCCCGGAGCGCATCACCATCCCGAAGGTCCACCCGGGGCGGCCCTCCGCGGAATCGCTCAACGCCGCCGTTGCGGCAGGCATCACGATGAGCCATTTCTGGGGAAATTGTTAGCGAGAGGGATAGTGAACCACAAAGGCACAAAGGACACAAAGAGGCATGAAGAAACTTAGAGGGGGAAGTGCCTCCCTCTCCCAGAGAACTATTAAGGGGGCCTCATATTTATCACAATCCAGACACAATATTTCACGTTGACAATGTCGGATAATTCCTTATCTTTGCAGCCCTCAAAAAATGAGCCTTGCAAGATAATGAAAGCGTACCGCGTCCTGATATTTATCATCTTAGTACTCACCGCCTTAGCGGCCATCTGCCTCTTCTTTCCGAAGAAGGGTGTGAAGATCGGAAATGCGGAACTTCACTTCCCTTCCATCGAAGATGTGCTGGTGGGTGACACAACCGTCAAGGACATCAAGGATGTGGTGCCGGAGATGGACTCGGTGGAGTTGGCCCATCTGAACAGTCTGCACGACACGCTGGAGCAGTACGAGGAAGCCATCACCGAGGGTGTCGGGCACTTCTACTTCCCGAACAACGACGCCACCTTCTTCGATCCTCTTTTCAGCAAGCTGTCCAGTGCCAAAGCCCATGGCGAAGTGGTTCGCATCCTGCACTATGGCGACTCGCAGATTGAGATGGACCGTATCTCATGCGACATCCGTCGTTTCTTCCAGCGCACCTTTGGCGGCGGAGGTCCCGGATTGGTGCCTGTCATCCAGTCCATCCCCTCTTTTGCGGTCAGCCAGAACGCTTCCGGCGACCTGGTGCTGCACACCTCCTACGGCGAGGGCGCCCGCGCCAAGGGCAACTACGGCCTCATGTGCAAGTGCTACCAGCTGACCGGCGCCGCCACCTTCAACGCTGTGGCCTCACGTCACAAGGACACCGACGGGCGTGTCAAGAAGTTCTCCACCGTCACCCTGCTCTACAACGACCGTAACGGCAACCTGTCGGCCACCCTCAGCGACCGCAACAGTCCCTACCGCGACACGGCCACCTCCACACAGACGGGCGTCCACACCTTCCGCTGGCAGATGGACAGTGCCACCTCCTCCCTGCGCATCGCCATGCGAGGCAATGCCGACCTCTACGGCATCTTCCTCGACAACGGCCCCGGGGTGGCCGTGGACAACATCCCGCTGCGCGCCTCCTCCGGCGACCAGTTCACCTTGATCACCGACACCCTGCTGAGAGCCTGCTACCGGGAAGCCAACGTCGGCATGATCATTTTGCAGTTCGGCGGCAATGCCATACCCGTCATCTATAACGACAAGTCCTTGAACAACTACCTCACCCGTATCGAGCAGCAGATCCGGTGTGTCAAGCGCGCTTGCCCCAAGGCTACCTTGCTCTTCATCGGTCCCTCCGACATGAGCAAGAGTCAGGGCGGAGCCATGCGCACCTACCCGATGCTGCCGCGCCTCATCGACAGCCTGCGCACCATCGCCCTGCGCAACCACGCCGCCTACTGGGACATCTACGAGGTAATGGGCGGGCAGAACTCCATGGTGTCGTGGGTCCGCAACGGCCTTGCCGGCCCCGACTATGTGCACTTCACCCCCGCGGGTGCCCGCAAGGTGGGCCGCATGCTGGCCGACAACTTCGCCACCATCTACGAGTACTACCGCACCCGCAAGAGCATACCCCAAGAACAATACGAAACCCTATGGAACGAATCCGGACACTGACCTGGCTGCTCATCGCCTTATGCTGCTCGATCAGTGGCTTCGGGCAGGTGGACATCACACAGGAGGACTCCATCCCGCAGATCCCCCTAGTGACCGACACCGTGCTGACCGTGGACAGCAGCAACGTGCTGATCACCGACACCGACGTGGTGGAGGACCCCGGCGTTGAGGACCCCTTCATCCGCTACGACCTCAACCATCTGGATTGGGGTCGCGACAGCCTGAGCCTGGTCCGTTTCTTCGACAAGCTAAACTATGTGATGGATGCCAAGCAGGGCAATATCCACATCCTGCATCTCGGCGCTTCGCATGTGCAGGCAGGCACCTTCACCCATCGTCTCCGCACACACCTGTTGGACGAATATGGTGAACTACCGGCAGCCCGCGGCTTCATCTTCCCCTACTCCAGCGCCAGCAACTGCAACAACCCCAGCGACTACCGCATCAGCAAGCGGGCCACCTTCAACCTGATCCGCAATGTCTATCAGAGCTACCCGTTCCCGCTGGGCGGCAGCGGCATCGCCGTTTGGTGCTCCGACACCGCCAACAGCATCACCGTCAAGATGAACGCCCCAGACTACGACTTCTACGCCGACACCATCATCCTCCTGGGCGCAGCACATGGATGGCCCATCGACCCGATCCTGCAATACGACACCATCTACCACTTCCCTGACTCCGAGGATCTGGCCCACGACCGCTACTTCTACTACCTCAATGAGCCCGTCACTGACTTCACCATCCACTTCCCGTGTAGCGCACGCGACACCTTCGTGGTGGAAGGCATCCTGTTGCGCAACGGCCGTTCAGGCATCACCGTCTCCTCCATTGGCGTCAACGGTGCACAGGTGACCTCCTACCTGCGGTGCCAAAACTTTGTCCGCGACATGGAGCTCATCAAACCCGACCTCGTCATCTTCGGCATCGGAGTCAACGATGCCTACGGGGCCACCTTCGACTCCGTGGCGTTCAAGAACAACTACCTGCAGCTGGTGGCGCGCATCCGCGAAGCCAACCCCGACTGCGCCTTCATCTTCATGTCCAACAACGACACTTGGAAGAAGGGCAAGAAAGGCAAGTACTATGTCAACCCCACCGGCCCGGCCGTCAGCGATGTGATGCACCGGCTGGCTGACCTAACGGGAGGCGCTGTGTGGGACCAGTTCCATATCATGGGCGGCCTGCGCTCGATGAACACCTGGCGCAAGAAAGGACTCGCCCAAAAGGACTATGTGCACTTCACCGCAGCCGGCTACCAACAGCTCGGCGACCTCCTTTTTGAAGCTATTATCAACGAAATCAGAAGACCGTAAGGATGACGTGGGAGAATCTTAAAATATTTCTACATAACATCTTCTCCTTCAACGAGGAATACCCGTTGTTGTTCACCCAATTCAACTTCTGGGCCTTCTTCGCACTCGTATTCGCCCTCTTCACCATCTTCCATCGCAAAAGACTGCTGCGCAACGCCTTCCTCTTCTTCGCCAGCGTCTTCTTCTACTATAAGACCAGCGGCCTCTTTGTGCTCATCCTCATCTTCGACATGTTCTACAACTACCTCATCGGCATACTGTTGGACAAGTCGCCTCGACAATGGGCACGCAAAACCTATATGATCACGGGCGTGGTGCTGAACCTCGCCATCCTCTGCTATTTCAAATACGCCTACTTCTTCACCGACGCCTACAACACCATGGTCGGCAGCAACCATGAGGTCATCAACTGGCTAGCCCAGTGGACCAACGACCTGACCGGCAAGAACTATTTTGACGCCTCCAAGATTTTGTTGCCCGTAGGCATCTCCTTCTACACCTTCCAGAACATCAGCTACGTAGTGGACGTTTATCGCGGGAAGGTGGCGCATGTCAGCAACATTCTGGACTTTGGCTTCTATGTATCCTTCTTTCCCCAACTGGTAGCAGGTCCTATCGTACGCGCCGACAGCTTCGTGCCACAGCTCTACAAGCCCTTCTCGCTCAGCAAACGGCAGTTCGGCATTGCCGTCTTCTGGATTCTCAACGGCTTGGCCAAGAAGCTGATTATGAGCGACTACCTGGCTGTCAACTTCGTGGACCGCGTCTTCAACAACCCCACGTTGTTCACCCCCTTTGAGAACCTGTCGGCTTTGTTCATCTACTCCTTGCAGGTATATGCCGACTTCTCCGGCTACACCGACATCGCCATCGGCGTGGCCATGCTGATGGGGTTCCACCTGCCCAAGAACTTCAACTCGCCTTACAAGGCCACCAACCCGGGCAACTTCTGGAAACGCTGGCACATCTCACTCTCCAACTGGCTGAAAGACTATCTCTACATCCCGTTGGGCGGTAACCGTAACGCCACCTTCGGCACGTACTTCTGCATCCTCTTCATCGCCTTCGTCATCATCATGCTCACCAAGAGCGCCGTCATCACCTCCATCATTGTCACGTTGGCGGTGGTGCTGACCATCATATCCTTAGCCTCCAAAAAAGCGAGACTGGTCATCAGCACCAATCTCAACAACATGAACACCATGCTGTTAGGCGGCCTATGGCACGGTGCCTCCTGGAACTTCATGATCTGGGGCGGACTCAACGGATTGGGCATCATCGGCTACAAGATCTGGCGACACTGCCACAACCTGGTGAAACCACTCGTCATCGGCGGCATCTTTGCCATCTTCATGGTCTGCAACCACTTCTTCCCCGCCCCCATCCTGCGCATCGCCTGCGTGTGGACGGGCGCGATGACTGCCGGCACGCTGATCAAGTCGCTCTACACCATCATCTTCCCCAAGAAAGATGTGCCCTGGCTCGACAAGGTGTGGGGTATCGCACAGACCTTCGTCTTCATCACCTTCACCCGACTGTTCTTCCGGTCGGGTTCCAACCTCGACCCCGCCTTGGCTAACGAGACCGCCTGGAACACCGCCAAGAGCATGGTCAACAGCATCGGCAGCACCTGGAATACCGCGGTCATTCCCGACATCCTGCACAACTACCGCGCCGTCTTCATCCTGTTCGTCCTTGGCATGATCATCCACTGGCTGCCTGACCGCTGGAAACGCTGGTACCGGATGAACTTTGCCCTGCTGCCCGTATGGGTCATCGGCATCATCGTGGTGGTCACCATCTTCGTGCTCTACCAGTTCGTCACCGCCGACCTCCAGCCCTTCATCTATTTCCAGTTCTAAGGGGACAGCCCTACCGAGCGTCAGAAGAGGTCAGGCATGGAGGAGTCTATGGCCTCGCAGATGTAGGGAAACCACAAAAAGTCTTTGAAAAGACATTCACAATTATTTTTGGTAGTTATCACTCCCTTTCGCGGCGGCACGGATCATCATCTTGGCAAGGACTCCCCGCGCCGCGAGATGTTCCCCGCGCATAGCCTGTACCCCATATTGCGGCTGACGCCTTATAAGGGGTTATTAGGATAGTGTTTCTCCGAAACACTTCCCCATAGAGCACGCGGGCGGGCAGGCCGACATGCGGTGCAGACGCGGCGTGAATGGTCGCTGTCAGAGGGCGGACAGAGCGGGCGGCATTCATGTCGGCTTGATCTTTTGGCAACTTTTCTATCAAGAGAAAAGTTGGAGAATATATTTTGTCCAAGGATGTTGCTAGCCGAAAAAGAATGGTTCCCTCTCTATGCTAAAACAATTAATTATTGAGACGTAATAGCAAACAACCACAATAGTGCCATCAGGTATATAATCACCTTATTTTTTTCTTCAAACAAAGCTCGAATAGCAATCATTGTATTTTTGCCGCATAAAAGCAACGCCTTACTTTCTTG
>JAFYEU010000141.1 GCA_017544105.1 Bacteroidales bacterium | reverse complement strand
AGGGCCGGGCGTCGCAAGACAGCCGCCAGCGTCCGTTTGCCATTGGCGATGTCGGGTTTGTAGTCCAGGATAGAGTGGGTGAAGAGGATGTTGATGACCAACAGTCCGATGGCGCAGGAGAGGTAGAGGATCTCGCTGTTAAGATAGCCGACAGCCGAATAGAAAACGCCGCACATGAGCAGCGGTCCGAAGACCACCCCGATGATCAGCTCTCCTAATCCATGATAGGAAAGGCGCAGGGGCCGCCCGGAGTAGAAGTAGCCGAGGAAGCCGGCGACTCCGGCGATGTAGAGCGGAACGGGGCCACGCTGCCAGACGATGATCAGGCCCAACGCGAGGGCCGTCAGCGCGAAGAGAGAGGCCACCAGGAAAAGCTGCCGCGGTGTCGCCTCGCCCGAGACCAGATAGGGACTCTTGGCTATGCGGGCACGCTCGCCCTGCTGCTCCAACTCCTCCCGAATCTCATTGCCCCGGGTCTGGAAGTCGAAATAGTCGTCAAAAAGGTTCATCGACAGATGGGCGATGGCCACGATGAGTATCGCCAACAGGCCCAGGGCCACAGAGTAGCCTTCTGCACCGATGGGCAGACAAAAAGCGACAATAGCGGGCAACACGCTCTGCGGAAGAGCGTAAGCCCGTGCATTCTGAATCCAATAGAGTAACTTTTTCATGACTATGAACTATGACTTTGAACTTTAACTTCTAACTTCTAATTTCTAACTCCTAACTGATAATTGACAACTGCTCACTGCTCACTGATCACAATCTTTCGGTCCTTCGCGGCCTGTAGGCCGAAGACTGTCTCGCTGGAGGCGGAGGTGCTGAAGGAATGCAATACGGCTCCCTGTGGGTCGGTGGTGATGTTGAGCCCCGCCTTCTGGCCATTCAGATAGGGCTCAAAGAAACCCCCTTCTACTTGATGAAGGTAGTTGAGAAGGCTGGCGATACGTCGGCTGGAGAGATGCCGGTTGTAGTCGCTATGGTGCAAGGGCGACGCGTACCCGCTGATCTTGACCGCCACGGTGTCGCCATGATCCAACGCCTCCTTCAGGTACTGGGTCAGCAGGACAAGTCGTGCATAGCCGGTGGCCACCGAGTCGCGCATGAAGGCGGCGATCTCTTTGCGCACCTGCTGCAGGGTGTCTCCTGTCAGCCCTTCGCCAGCCTCCTCCACATAATGGTTAATCTCTTCCACATACTGACGATAGAGCATGGCGTAGTGCACATCCGTGGTGTCGCTCGTGCTGCGCGGGTCAGGATAGTCATTCTGGAAATATAACGTGATGGGTAATACGGATGCGATCTTTTCTGCCAAGGTGGTATCAGGCTTCCGCTCTACAGGAACAGTGTCCTCAATCCAGACAAAATGATACAGGTCGTTGCAGCAGGTGTCTCGTTCATCGGTGTAGTTGTTGGGACGGTTGGAGGAGAGGTAGCCGCTGCGCAAGTCGGGATTCATGGTGTAGTAGTAGTCGTGATAGGTGGAGTTGAAGGGCACACCCATGTTGGTGACCTCTCCCCACTGGCTGAGTGCCCCCGAGCTGTAGAAGATGTCGTATCCCCCAATGCCCAGATGCTCGTCGGAACTGAAATACAACCGTTCTTCATCGGGGCAATAGAAGGGTGTCACCTCATTGCCTTCGGTGTTGATGACGCGCCCCGCGTTGATGGGTGCATTGTAGTCGCCATCTTTGACGATAGAATACCAGATGTCCAGTCCTCCAGCCCCGTGTTCGCGGTTGGAGACGAAGTAAAGCGCAGTGTACTTTTCGTTCTCCACCAGACAAGGCTGCATGTTGCTGGAGTTGGGCGCATTGATGGCCTTGGGCAGCAACTTGGGCTTTGCCCAGCCTTTTTTGCCCAGTTCAGACTGCCATAGGGAACACTGGAGTTCCCCGTCGCCGCTCTTGGTGCAGCGGGTGAAGATGAGCCGGTCGTGTTGGGCGTTGAAGCAGAAGTTGCTGTTGAACATCTTGGGGTTGTTGATGATGGGAGGGAAGGCTTCGGGCTTCTCATAGCGGTCCTCGGGTAGGAGCCGGCTCTGATAGAGGTAGCAGTACCAGCTCGTTTCGAAGAAGCGGTCGTAGTCTTCCTCCATGTCGGCCCGCATGGAGGTGAAGTAGAAAGAGGAGTCTGGGGCAAGATGGGAGGCGTATTCCGAGAAGTGGGAGTTGATACGGGAGGGCAGGCGCTCGATGGCGACGGGCAGTGTGTCCTGGGCGATGTAACGCTGTTGTGCCCGACGCTGGGCGTCCGTTAGGGGCTGCGCCTGCATGGCGAGGGTAGTCAGGAGAGTTAATATGAGCAACAGGGTTTGTTTCATTACATTAGGTCATAGGGGCATGGCTCTTTGCCGATGCGGGTGATCCGCTTCTTGCGGAAGATATAGGTGATGGAGACCTCCAGGGCGCCCCTGCCGCTGGTGGCGGTGAAGAATCGGGAGACATTGACATCATAGCTGATGCCGATGCGGAGGTTCTGCCAGTCGAAGAAACCATCCAGTATCAAAGCATCGTTCCAGCGGTAGAAGATGCCACCGCCCAAGGAGAAAAGGGTGGTGTAGCTGTTCTTCTTCTGGAAGTATTCGATGTTGGTGCCGAAGGTGTACTCGCTGAACCGACGTTGCCACGACATGTAGAGGCTCGGCTCCAAAGCCAGATTGCTGCTGAGGCTGATGCGTGCCATCGCGTGCGTGGTCCATCGCAGCGGCAACTGCAGAAATCCGTTCTGGAAGACCTCCTTGGGTTGGTTGAGGTGCGACACGCTCATGCCTGCCTGATAGTTGTCGGTCTTGTTGGGCGAGAAGCTCCAGAATGCGCCAATGCCACAGTCGAAGAAGAGCTGTCGGGTGTTGTCGAAGAGGTCGTGTATCGGGATGGTGGGGTCATAGTAGCCGTGCTGGTATTGCTCGTCCATCCGGGCGGCATACTGGTTGTAGGCGTTATTGATGATTCCCCCATAGAAGCCCAACCCGAGCTTATGCCGGTTGCGGCGACCGATGTACCGGATCAGCGACACCGACCCTACGGCCTGCAGGGAGGTGTAGTTGAGATCGCCGGCTTTGTCACCATTGAAGGACAATCCGGCACCGATGAGTGTCTGTTTGCGGTTGTTACGGTAGATGGCGCCGTCCACGCTGGCGCCGAAGGTCAGATAGGGGACGGTCACGGAAAGCCATTGGGTACGTTGCGTCAAGCCAGCCCGGATGATGCCGTCGTAGGCGCCCGTCAGCGCTGGGTTCATGGCTGCAGGCTGTGTGTAGTATTGGCTGAAATGGTAGTTCTGCGCTGCCGCCCTGTTCAAACTAAAAAAAAAACCGAGCGCTACCAGCAAGAGCATCACATAGTGGTATTTCTCCTTCCAGCATTGCTTCAGATACCGCCGCAACTCGTTCTCGCGAGGGTTGTTCTGGGGGTCATAAAGCTGCGTCCCGCTGATGGCGTCGGGCAGGAACTCCTGATTGACGAAGTTGTGCTCATAGTCGTGGGCATACTGGTAGTTCTTGTGGTAGCCCAGCTCCTTCATCAGTTTGGTGGGGGCATTGCGGATATGCAACGGCACGGGCAGGTCGCCCGTCTGCTTGACGAGCGCATACGCGTTGTCAATGGCCATGTAGGAGGCGTTGCTCTTGGGCGAGGAGGCCAGGTAGATGGCTGTCTGCGCCAAGGGGATGCGCGCTTCCGGCATGCCGATGACATTCACCGCCTGAAAACAGTTGTTGGCCAACAGCAGGGCGTTGGGATTGGCGTTGCCGATATCTTCGGAGGCCAAGATGACCATCCGGCGGGCAATGAAGAGCGGGTCCTCCCCGCCAATCAGCATTCGCGCCATCCAATAGACCGCCGCATTGGGATCGCTGCCCCGCATCGACTTGATGAAGGCCGAGATGATGTCGTAATGCTGCTCCCCCTTCTTGTCGTACAAGGCCAGATTCTGCTGGATGACATGGACCACCTGCTGGTGAGTGACGTGAATCACTCCATCCACCGGCTTGGTCATCCAGGCAACCAGCTCAATGGCGTTCAATAACTTGCGGGCATCGCCGCCCGAGATGCGCAACAAGGCTTCCGTGTCCTCAATCTCTATTTTGCAACTCATCTGCTCCGACAGATAAGCGACTGCCGTGCCCAAGATGGTCTCCAGATTCTCGCGCGAAAGACTCTTCAATACATAGACCTGACAGCGGGAGAGCAGGGGGGAGATGACCTCAAAGGAGGGGTTCTCGGTGGTGGCACCGATGAGGGTGATGATGCCCTGCTCCACAGCTCCCAGCAGAGAGTCCTGCTGCGACTTGGAAAAACGATGGATCTCATCAATGAACAACAGCGACTTCTTCTCCGACTTCTTGGCTTTCTCAATTACGTCGCGGATGTCCTTGACTCCACTGTTGATGGCGCTAAGCAGGAAAAAGTCTGCATCTACCAACTCGGCGATGAGCAAGGCCAAGGTAGTCTTGCCGACACCCGGCGGACCCCAAAAGATCATCGACTGGATATTACGCTGCTCAATGGCATTGCGCAAGACCGCGCCTTTGCCCATCAGGTGCTCCTGACCAACGTATTGGTCAAGCGAATGCGGTCGTAATATCTCTGCCAGTGGTTTTTGCATCTTATATAGGATAAGAAAAGGCAAAAATACAAAAAAAGTCGGCAATTATGCGAAAAATGCCCTTTTCAAATTTTATTTTTCTCTCTCATGAGGCAGGATTATTTTTTCAACGACCCTTTTTGAGGCTTTGGCTGCCTATGTAATGGTTTGATAGTCAGTTATTTTAAGAAATTTAGTGAAAAAATGTAAATTTTTTTTGTTTTCAGGTGCAATGTTTTGTAAAAATTATATTTTTGTAACCGTAAAACGCAAAACTTACTATTATTATGAATGATCTAGAAAATAATGCCCCTTTCTTCCGTTTTGAAGATTTGAGAATCTATGCCAAGGCGATGGACTATATCTCCTGGCTGTATCAAGTGTTGGATGTGGAACTTGCGAATGGAAACCAAAAGTTTCTGGTTAAGTCTTTCCTGAAATCCGCCCATGCCATTGCATTGAACACGGCTGAAGGCTCCTCACGCAACAAGGCTCAGTTCCTCTATTATCTCAAGATGGCTAAGAGTGCTGTCCGTGAGTGTGTCGTCTATACTGAAATAGCTAAAAAGGTTGCCTTGCTGCCGGAGGATAATTATGAATTCTCCCGGGATAAACTGGTGGAGTTGACCAAGATGATCGGCTCGCTGATCGCTTCTCTCCAACGCATCACCAATGTAGCCGACAACGACTCAGCTGACCTGGGACCTGCTCCGGCCGCTTTCCCGGAGGATCTCGACTAATCAGTCTGTTATGATACCAAAAAGGGTGGCCGATATCCATCGGTCACCCTTTCTTTTTGGGTTGGAGGAGGGCTTAGAATGTGTAGCCGACTTTCACCTCAATACCACCGTTGAAGGAGTCGTCAGACGGGAAAGTTCTGAAGAAGAAGCCGCCAGTGAAAGAGAAGGCCTTGACCTTGAAACCGCCAGCGATGGTGGAGTATAAGCCCACGCCATGTCTGTTTTCATAATTATAATCATACCAACCGTGTTCGTTCGGAATGGCAATCTCGTCTTCCCAGAAATGGAAAGCGGCACCGAGGGCGATGTTGATGCAAGGCATCAGTCTGCGGCCACGGTCAAAATAGTGACGGTAGTTGATGAAAAGCGGTAACTCCTGGAAGGTGGCAGAATTCAGGCCATAGCCGACGCCGATACCGATAGCATCTATTTGGTTGATGGCGATGCCATTCACAAAGACTCCGGTGAAACCAGCATTTTTGCCAAAGAATCCGCCATACTCATTGATGAAGTTGTATTGGATCTTCTTGACAGGCTGCTCTTGACCCGACAGGGTGGTGGCACTAAGACAGAAAACGGCGCATAAAGCCACAAATAATTTCAAACAATTTCTTTTCATATCTTAAAGATTTTAAGTTAGTTATCTTGAATGATAGAGCCTGCTCGGATTGCCCTGGACAGGGGCGCAAAAATATTAAAAATCCTTATTCCGCACAGAAAAATTCTTAATTTTTAAAAAAACATGTTGAACTCTGCCCATTCCTGAGTGATATCCCCAATGGTGATACTCACCTTCCGGTTCTCCAAAATGGTGGCTTCGACGGTGTTGCTGTTCCCAGTTGTTGGATCTTTGGCTATCAACGTCACACTTCCACGGTCCCAAACGACAGGGGTTGAGGCACTCCAAAGCCATGAAGAATGCAGATGGCTGTAAGAATAAGGTAATGCCATGTCCGTGAGAATTTGGAAGTCCAGAATGGTGGAAGCATAATCTTGATGCTTGAAAAAGCCACTTCCGGAAAGCGTAATGTCAGCATCCTTCAAACATGAAGGAAGCGTCTCGTTGAGAAACTGGAAGGTCAGATTGAAGTTGTTGTCGTTCCAAAGCCGCCATTGTCTGTCGCCGACTTTCTCCAAGAAGAAAACCACTCCTCGTACCGTTTCGGGAATTGGTGATCCTATATTGTAGATGCGCATGATGGCGCCCTCTTCGTCCAGGTTGTTGCCGGAAACCATTTCAAAATATATTCTGGCATTGGATTGCTCACGGGAGAACATCCAGTGGCGGTCGTCAATTTCCGTAAAGGTCAAATCATGGAAGTATTGGTTCAGCACCTCTTCCCTGTCGGCTTCGGAGGCCTCTAAATAATGGTTGAAATGGAGGGCTGGATCTATAACCGTATGGAAGAGGTTGTTCATGTCGATTCCCCAGCCGTCAAATATCTGTTTTCCCAATCGGGTCTTCCCCATTACGCCGTCCCCAATCTCACACGATGAGGCAATCATTACAAGGATGATGCAAACGATGCTCTTGATTAGTCTTTTCATTGTTGACATTTTTTTGCTGTTATACTAAAATTCATAGCCGAAGCCTGCCGAAACAAAGCCTTTGTATCCGATGCCCAGCTCCAGGTCGCCAAACCAGTTCCGACCACCAGCCTTTACACCAAAGAGGGTCAGATGGAAGGCATAGCTTAGGCTTGTCCTATTGTAAGTGTAGCCGTTTTCTAAGCCCAAAGAGATTTTTGGATCTTTAAGATGGTATATCCTCAACCCGGCGCCGATGCCGGAATAGAGGGTTACATGTTTTTTGTTCAAATAGGAGAAGCGCAGGTCTGGCATCAAGGAGAACAGAATCTCGTTGCCATGTCCGGTGATCTTGTCGGTGACTCTGTCGCGCCAGGTGTTGTGGATGCCGGAGATCGTGGCGAGTCCGCCCACCCAGAACCATTTGGCTACACGATAGTGGTGACTGAAGGAGAAGAAGGGCACATAGCGGGTGATGGCATAGTCGCCTGGCGGTTGGGGCCAGGTTGAGGCGCTGAAAGCGTCGAAATACCAACCCCAGTTGTGGAAAAAGCCGTCCGAATGGTTTAGGTAGCCCAGTGTGCTGTTGTTGACAAGCAAGACAGGATCCCCGATGTTGAACTGGAACTCGTGTCTGGGGAGTTCTGTCTTCCAGGCTGGATCGTGCCGGCTCTCAACAGGGCCTGCCTCCAGTGTGTCGGACTCCTCCTGGGCCGACAATCCTAAGGCCATCGACAGCATCACTGCCAATGCCAAGAGATGGAAATTATGTTTTTTCATTGCAAATAAGTTTTGAATGATGCTGCAAAGATACATATTTTTCTTACATTTGCCATTTCGATGTATAAACAATCAGTTATGAAGATTCTGCATACAAGTGACTGGCACTTAGGGCATCAGCTTTACGAATACGACCGGATAGACGAGCATCGGTCTTTCTTGCAACAATTGACCTGTGTGATGGCTGAGGAGCAGCCTGATGCTATGGTGGTCTGCGGGGATGTCTTCGACCGGGTGGCACCGTCAGCAGAGGCGCGACAGCTCTATGTGAAGGCTTTGCTGGCTCTTCGCGACCAATGTCCGGATGTGCAGATCATCGTCATGGCTGGCAACCACGATGGCAAGGCGGCGTTGGAAGTGGAAGGTATGCTGTGGGACCGTCTGCAGGTGAAGGTTGTCGGGCAGGTGGAACGGCTGGAGGATGGTTCTGTGAACTTCGATCGCCACATTGTGGAGGTCCATGACAACACAGGCCATGCGGCAGGCTTCATCATCGCCGTCCCCCACATCTATGAGCACGGCTACCCGCAGCTGGGGGAGGCACAGACCAAGGAGGAACGGCAGCGTGCTTTCTTCCAGCGCCTGTTGGACGAGACCGCCCGCCGCAACCCTGACGGCCTGCCCGTAGTGCTCACGGCTCATCTGTCGCTCACGGGCAGCAACTTCGCAGGACATACCTTCGCCCAGAGTGTCGGTAACATCGAGACCGTGGACCAGGCGACGTTAGGCCGCGGCTACGATTACCTGGCCCTCGGACATATCCATAATGCCAAGACCTTCACGGGCGAGGGACCGGTGGCGCGTTACTGCGGCACCCCGCTGGCCATCTCCTTCGACGAGACCGGCCATCATGGCGTCACCATCGTGACCCTCAACCCTGGCGAGCAACCCGGCATTCGGGAAGTGGACATCCGCAACCCCCGTCCACTGCTCACCATCCCCGATAAACCCCTGCCATTCGAGGAGGCCCTCTGCGAACTTGCCGGATTCCCCGCCGACAAGCCCGCCTATATCCGCCTCAACGTCCTGTACGATGCTCCTCTACCCTATAACTATGTGGAACAGATCCTCCAGACGCTACAAGCGAAACAAGCCCGCTACTGCTGCGTTAAGACCTCCCTCGTTAAGAAAAAAGAGAACGCCGAGGATGAGTCGCTGGTGGTCAATGCCGACAATATGCCCGACCCGCTGACGTTGGCCGACTTCTTCTATCTTAAAAAATTCAAAGTCACACTTGCCGACCAACAGCGTAAAATGCTGGAAGAGGTTGTAAATCAATGTCGTGAGGCATAAAATGCCCATCCCCTAAAACCGAAGTGATGAAGTTAAGAAATCTTAAAATCCATAATATCGCCTCCCTGGAAAATGCCGAGTTGGACTTTTGCAGCGGACCCTTGTCCACGGCGCAACTGTTCCTCATCTGTGGTGACACAGGGAGTGGCAAGAGCTCTATTCTGGATGCTGTCTGCCTGGCTTTGTACAACAAGACACCCCGTCTGCAGCAGGCGGTTGGCGGCAAGATGGATTACGGAATCGACAATGTTACGGCCCAGGATCCCCGTAACCTGATGCGCCGCGGCAGTACGGAAGCCTATGTAGAGCTGGTCTTTGAGGGTAACGACGGGAAGACCTATCAGGCTGGCTGGTATGCCCGCCGTACCCGTAACCATACCCTCGACAAGGTGAAGCGTTCCCTGATGGTGGACGACCTGCCCGTGGATAGCAAACAGATGAACGACCTGATCCAAAAGGCAGTCGGCCTCGACTTTGACGAGTTCTGCCGCACCACCATGCTGGCCCAAGGACAGTTCACCCAATTCCTGAAAAGCAAGGAGAACCAGAAAGCGGAGACCTTGGAAAAGATGACTCGCACCGAACGGTACAGCGAGATCGGCATGGCCATATACCAACACTTCGTGGAGGTGAAGTCCAGCTATGAGAAAGAAAAGATCGTGGCTGAGCATATCAAACTCCTCACCGAGGAGGAACGTGCAACCAAACAGGAGGAGCTGAAACACACCCAGGAGGCCTGGGAGATCCTGAAGAAGCAACATCTTGTCACTGAAGAAAAAACGAAGTGGCTCGAAAAGGACCTCGCGAATCTCAAAGCCAAAGAGCAAGCTGACCTTGAGCTGGCCCGATGCAAGAGCCAAATGGAGAATCCTGACTTCGTAGCCCAGGAACAGCGTGTCAAAGACTATGACCTGTCGGCAGATGCCCGCGCGCAGCTGTCTTCTTTGCAGGAAAAAGAAAAGACGCTGCAACTCATCATCTCTGAAAAAGAGCCCAATGCACGCCATCAGTATTCCATCTTGATGAAGTCCAAAGAACAGTTCGACCGATCCGTGAAAGCCGATCAAGCCGAACTCGGCAAACTTCGGCTACAGATGGAGTCCGAGAAACCTCATGCCCTGATGTATGAACATAACATGGCCATACAGAGCAGTCTGGATGAGATAACCCGTCACCACGATCAAGACAAGAAGGATAACGAGACTATCCGTCAGCGGAATGAAGAGATTCCCCAAAAAGAAAAGAAACTCGATGCTTGCAAGCGCGAAGAATGCCAGATAGCCGGAGACCTTCAGCAGAAAAAAGAGGCCATCAAGAAAGAGGAGGAGATCTTGAAGAGTTTGAAGCCCGAAGCCTTGCAAGAGGAACGAACTGCTCTTGACGCGCGCCTCCAGGCTCTCTCATCGTTGAAAATCAGTATCGGCAAGCTGGAGTCTGCCTTGACGAACAGGGATGCGGTCCAAGATAGTGTTGACAAGTGTTCGAAGGCAATGGCTGCTGAGACCCAGAAACTAGAGGTGGACAAACCGAAGGAGAAGGCCTTGCAGGCGAACTATGATAAAGCCAAGAGCCTGCTGGAAGCCATGCAGCTGTCTATCGGAGACCATGCCGCCGCCCTGCGTGCACAGTTGTCGGTGGGTGACCAGTGCCCAGTATGTGGTCAAGAAATCAAGAGCCTTTTGACGGAGGAGAAGATCCAGAAGATGCTGGAGCCATTGCTGAAGGATAAGGAGACATGCGAGAAGGAGTTGTTGGCGTTACGGGCGGAAATAAAGGCTTCTGAACAGAATGTTGCTAAATATAAGGATGAATTGCCAACCTTGAACCAGACCCTGGCAAAGGCTCAAGAAACCTTGGAAACCCAATGGCAGACCACCCAAAAGCTAGGCAAACCCCTGTCCCTGGTGCTTGGGGAGGCCACCCAAGCGGCGATTGACCGGTTGAGCCTGGATGTGAATGGACTGGATAAGGAACTCGAAGAGAGTAGGGGACAGCTTGCTGAGCGCCAGCAAAACATTGATAATCAGAATGCAATTTTCAAAGCGTTGAAAGCGGAAGAATCAAAATTGCTGGAGAATCAAGGTGCAGCTGCCCAAAATACGCTGAAAGCCGAAACTGAATTGAAAAATTGCACCCGCGAAATCACCCAAAAACGGGAGCAGATCCAGCAACGAGCCGGGGTGGTTGAAGAATTGTTGGGGAAGGTGAATGGGTGGATGTCGATAGAGAATTGGCAGGAACGATGGGAACAGAATCCTCAAGGCTTTCAAGAGACGCTTGGCCGAGACGCAAAGGCATATCAAAAACTGCAGTCTGATGTCATAGCGTTGGAAAACAACTTGAAGCTTGCCACCTCTACCCAAGAGAATATAGAGCATTCCCTTCAAGATGTGAAGATCAACTGGCCGGATTGGGGTATAGAGCCTGTCTCAGAAACCGATTGGATCACCGATAATCTGGAAGCCCTTTGGTCTGATTTTTCCCGTAAAGCAGGGATATTGAAAGAACGGAAGGAGACCATCCTTGTGGATATGAAGGAATTGGGAGCAAAGGTCCAGCAGTTCTACCAACAACATCCTTCGATTGGGGAGGAGCGGCTGTCGGAACTGATGCATATGGCCGACATGGAGGTGCAGCGACGCCAATGCCAGCAGGTGCGGGATGACTATGCTCAGGCAACCGGAGCCGTGAAATCTTGCCAGCAATCCTACCAAGAGCATCACGATTCGCCACACCCGGAATTCGCTGAGCAGGACACCATGGAGTCACTTAGGGAGGTTCTGACAATAGAAAGCGAACAACTGGAAAATCAGCATAATAAGTCTATCTCCTTGATGTCGGAGCTTCATCGCGATACGGAGGATCGGCAACGTCATCAGGAGGTGCTCGATGAGGTGGCCCGTCTCAAAGAGCTGATGGACCGATGGCATGTGCTCAATGAGTGCTTCGGCGGCTCTGATGGTGCCAAATTCCGCAATATCGCCCAGAGCTATCTGCTGGAAAGTCTGCTGAAGACCGCCAATGTCTATCTCCAAGACCTGAATGGTCGCTATCAGTTGGAGTGTATTCCGGGCACCCTGACCATCAGCCTGCGCGATCAGAATCAGCCAGATGCGGTCAGTCCGGTGGACACCTTGAGTGGGGGAGAGAGTTTTCTGGTCTCCCTGTCCCTGGCTCTCGCGCTGGCATCCCTCAACCGACAAGGCATCACCATGGATACCCTTTTCATTGATGAGGGCTTCGGTTCTCTGAGCGACAATGAGTTGGATATGGTCATGACACTGCTGGAACGTCTGCAGGAGCGAAAAGGGAAACGGGTAGGCATCATCAGCCATGTCAAGGAGCTGCGCGACCGGATCCCCGTGCATGTGGAGGTCAAACGTTTATCCCCTACCCATAGCGGTATCACGGTGAAGGATTGTACTCGATAATCGGATGAACTTCAAAGTGATCATTGTTTTGCGTTCAGAGTATGTCGTCTTACAACTTTTTTTATTTTTGCAACATTATTCACCTTTCTCTTTATAAATCATGATGGAAACACAATTGCAAGAACCGGTTTTGCCCCGCATTTCACCGACATCCACGAAAGAAACTCCTTTTAATGCTGAAGAACAAAAGATGATACGGCAGGCTCGTGCCTACATCGGCAGTGTTGGCAAGTGGAGCCGTTTTTTTTTCGTGTTGACTGTCATCATGGTTGTGCTCACAAGCTTGCTCGGAATCACCTTCCTGGTATTGTCTCCTATCTATGGAGTTCTTCAAAACACCGAGGTGCCCCTATGGTACATTTCGGTTCTTTATTTTGCGAGTACAGCCATTCAAGTGGTACTTGCCATTTTCTTATATCGTCTTATGCACGCTGCAGAACTTGTGCAAAGTTCTGATGACAACCAAGCAGTGGTGTCCTTTCTCCTCTGTAACAAAAAACTTTGGACCTTTTTGGGCATACTTACTATTTTTATGCTTTCCACCATGGTGTTGTTGTGGGTTGTGGTATGGTTGGTGGGTTTTATAGGATCTCTCTGAAATCATCATGTTTTGTTTTCCCTTCTTTTTTAAGTTACGCGATCATGTTTTTTATAGGTATAGATTTAGGTAGTTCTTCCGTCAAAGTGTCCGTTTTGGATGGCCATAGCGGTCAGGTCGTCGGCAGCGGTTCCGCGCCGCAGCAGGAGGCCCCCATCATGGCCTTGCGCAACGGCTGGGCCGAACAGGCTCCTGAGGACTGGTGGAGTTATATGAAGCAAGCCTTGCAAGAGGCTTTGTGTCAGACACTAGTGGACAAGCATGACATCCAAGCTGTCGGCATCACCTATCAGATGCATGGGCTGGTGCTGGTGGATAGAGACCAGCAAGTGCTCCGTCCTTCAATCATCTGGTGCGACAGTCGGGCGGTGCCCTACGGGGAGCAAGCGTTTGAGACGTTGGGCCATGACTATTGTCTGCACCATCTCCTCAACTCGCCCGGCAACTTCACCGCTGCCAAGCTGGCGTGGGTGCGGGCGCATGAACCCGCTATTTTTGACAAAACCTACAAGTTCATGCTGCCTGGCGACTACTTGGCCATGCGCATGACGGGTGAGGTTCACACCACGGTGCCCGGCCTCTCCGAAGGCATGTTGTGGGACTTTCAAGAGAACGCCTTGTCGGGGGCTTTGATGCGGCACTTTGGCATACCTGGGGAGATGGTGGCCGACCTTGTGCCGACCTTTGGCGAACAGGGATTCCTGACAGAAAAAGCAGCTGCCGAGCTGGGCTTGTCTGCAGGTATGCCCGTGTGCTATCGTGCTGGCGATCAGCCTAACAACGCGTTGTCGCTCAACGTGCTGAATCCGGGTGAGGTGGCCGCCACCGCGGGCACCTCGGGCGTAGTGTATGGCATCAACGACCAAGTATGCACGGACCCGCGCTCCCGGATCAACATCTTCGCCCATGTCAACCATAGTGCTTCCGCAACCCGCTTGGGCGTTATGCACTGCACCAATGGGGTGGGCATTCAGAATGCCTGGATGAAAAGAATGGTGGCGCCGGAGCTCACCTATGAGCAGTTCAACGAGCTGGCGGCACAGGCTCCGATAGGCTCCGATGGCGTGACGGTGCTGCCCTTCGGCAATGGCGCCGAGCGGATCCTGGAAAACCGGCAGGTGGGAGCCTCTATCCACGGGCTTAACTTCAACAATCACAATGCCAGCACCTTGGCGCGTGCCGCCCAGGAGGGCGTCGCCTTCTCGTTCAAGTATGGGATGGACATTATGCACGACACCGGCATGAACACCCGTATCATCCGCGCGGGCCACGCCAATATGTTCCTGAGCCCTATCTTCCGTACAACCCTGGCTACCATAGCCGATGCCACGATAGAGCT
Organism: Bacteroidales bacterium; assembly: GCA_017544105.1. Lineage (GTDB taxonomy): Bacteria > Bacteroidota > Bacteroidia > Bacteroidales > WCHB1-69 > F23-D06. The sequence goes on along the minus strand of JAFYEU010000141.1, from coordinate 36,848 downwards.
ATATGACACCAACGGGTCGGTGGGCGCCGCCATCGGGGCCGCGTTAGGCTGTGGCTATTACCATTCTCCCGCCGAGGCCTTTGCCCCATTGCGCAAAATGGCCGTTGTGGAGCCCGATATTGACAAAAAAGAATGCTATGCCGATGCTTATAGACGGTGGATGAACTGTTTGAACCCTCATTCATAATTACTCCCACACCACCTTGCCACCTCCGCTGATATCCACTTTTCCTATATGGGAATGATTGGTGACGTAGGCGGTGCCCGTAACATTCGCTTTCACGTTGCCCACACCGTAGTTGGTGATATGCGAGGTCTCTGCTTTCAAGGACAGCGCGTTAATGTCGCCACTGCCACTGTTGACCAGCCGGTGTGACGTCGCCTTGCCGTTCAGTATCACCTCGCCGGTGCCCAGATTCTTCACCTTCAAGCTCGATCCCAACATGTTCTGAATCCTGATGTCGCCTGTGCCGTTGTTTTGCAGGGAGATATCTTCTGTTGGAATACCCATCAGGTTGACTTTGACATCTCCTGTGCCCGGATTGCTGATTGTCAGGGATTCGCCAACAGAACTGGCGTTGATGGTTATATCTCCTACGCCAGGATTGTTGATAAACAGCGACTTTGCTTTAAGCGGCCCCTCTCTCGGTATGATGACATCACCCGTGCCATTGTTGTGGAGCTCTATGGATTCTTCAACCTTGACACAGTTGATGATGCAGTCGCCGGTACCCGACTTGCTGATGGCGAGTTGCGGTTCGGTGCGCGACTCTATCCGAACGTCGCACGTCCCACGCATGGTCAATTCCTTCAAATGGGGCGTGGTGATGTTCACCCGTAGGCTTGCCTTTTCGTATGAGAAATTGTCATCCATACAGATGGATAGTTTACCCTCCGCCACTTGTATTTTGACATGCTCTATTATATTGTCATCCGCCGTGATTTCAGTTTTATGCTGGTTTCCATACTGGATAACCACATTCCCGATGAAGTTGACATCCACAGCTGTAAAAGGTTTGTGAATAAACTCCTTGGTGACGGCATTGCCGCTGGCCACTATGCGCTTTTGAGCACTTAGGGAGCCAACAGACAGAATAATCATGATGATAAAGCCTATTTTTTTCATTGTTTTGGTTTTTATGATGATCAATAATGTATAGCCAACAGCTAATGGCTAATAGCCAAGGGTTATCTCCTTCTTCTTCTTTGTCACGGGCACTACTTCTTTGCCAGTCAAGTCGATGAAGCCGTAGAAATTGCCCTTTCTTACCAGTGCCCTTCCGTCTTGGTAGAAACCGAATTTGCCGATTTCGTCATATTGGGGATGCACGACTTCCCGACCATTGCTGTCGATAAACCCCTTGAAACCGAACAGTTCCACCATTGCCCATCCGCTTCGGTACTCGTCATACGGATGAATGAGGGAATACTTCGGACTCACCACCACGTTTCCTTGCTCATCGGCCAACCCGAAATAGCCGTGGCGCTGGATTTTTTTCAGACTATGATTCTTAGATGGTGTAGTGGTGGTGTTTTGGGATGCTTTGGGCAATGGTGGGTCGGTTGGTATAGGTTGTATGGCCATGTCGGGGTCGGGTAGAGACGCCATGCATGGCGTCTCTACAGGGGAGATCATCGTATTTTCGGATGGTATGGGTATCGCGGTTGCGTCCGTGTCTGAGAGCGAGAGTGGCGCTTCCATGGTGGTGTCGGGCAGGGCAATCGTTTGCGATGTGGGAGGAGGTGTGGTGTTGGCAGGTGATGGAGCATCGGCGGGTGACGCCTGCCAAACGGCCACGGAACCGGCCACGGCTGCCGCCACTCCCACGCCTGTCATGCCGGCGATGGCTGGAGCTTTCGCGGCGGAGAGCGTCAGCCAGACCGAGGGCTTCGGCGCGGCGGCCCAGTTCAGAGCACCGAGAGGCGAGGGCGCAGTGGGTGCCAGCGTCAAATGTCCCAATTTGGCACGGCAGAGACGGTCGATAGCGTGTCCCCGCAATGAAATCAAAGATAAGAGGACCATAATGCCTGATTTTTTATGTTCGTGTTTGTTGGTCAATGTCTGCTGCAACTGCGTCCGCGCCTCCGCCAGATAGCGCTTGGAACTGCGCACCCCAATCTGCAATGTCTCAGCGATGTCTGTATGCTTCTGACCCTCGAAGACATATAGGTTGAATACCGCGCGGGGTTTGTCGGGGAGCCTGCCGATAGCCGACAAAATCTCCTCCTCTGTACAATCATCCACTCTTAGAGCAAAATCATCTTGAGTGCCGGTCTCTTCCCAGCTATCCTCCACGTCGATATTTTCAATCGACAGAAATTGCGGTTGCCGTCGCAGATAGTCGAGGGTGTTGTTCAGATTCACGCGCATCAGCCATCCCTCAAAACTGCCGAGCCGATGAAAACTTCCCGATTTCTCAATGGCCTTGAGGAAGGCGTCGTGCGCCAAGTCCTCCGCCAATGCCCGGTCACCTACATAGCGACAGCATACGCCAATCATCTTGCCAATATTGCGTTGATATGCTCTCGTCCAAAAACGCTGTGCCTGCATGCTCTCTTTTTTTATGATGACGCAAAAATACAAAAAGGGGCCAGCCAAAAATAATACTATCTTTGCACGCTGAAAAATACTCTTAACACACTAACAAAATCTGAATATGAAAAACATTCTTAATATTCTTAAAACCAAGAAGTTCTGGGTTGAGTTGCTGATTATGACCGTCGGTATGATGATTACTGCTTGCGCGGTTTATTACTTTCTGGTTCCGAGCAAACTGATCATCGGTACCATCTCCGGTCTCTCCATCGTCATCAGTGGAGTGTCCAAAAGTCTCTTTGGGGTGGCACTGCCTGTGTCCACGGTCATCCTCGTGGTCAACGCTATCCTGTTAATTTTAGCTTATTTCCTGATTGGTAAGGAGTTCGGCATCAAAACCGTTTACACGGCCCTGATCCTGGGCCCGATGATGCGTGTGCTGGAGACCTATTTCCCCTATGAGCGTTTCATCCAGCCGGATGCTGCAGTCCCTTCCATTATGGGCGATATTTGGTTTGACCTTTGCTGTTTTGTGCTCTTGCTGAGCGCCGCACAGGCTGTCCTCTTCAAAATCAATGCCTCCACAGGCGGATTGGACATCCTGGCCAAGATTGTCAACAAATACTTGCATTTCGACATCGGCGCGTCCGTGTCTGTGGCCGGCGCCATCATCTGCTGCACTGCTTTCGCCATCAACCCCTTCCACATGGTGGTCATCGGTCTGATCGGCACCTGGATCAATGGTCTGGTGGTGGATTACTTCACCGCAGGCCTTAACAACAAAAAGCGCGTCTGCATCGTCTCCAAAGACTACGACCGCATCCGTCGCTATATCATCGACGAGTTGGTGCGCGGCTGCACGCTGTATGAGGTGACGGGTGGCTATACCAACGAGAAATCCATTGAGTTGGAAAGCTTGCTGACCAAGGATGAGTTTGTGCAGCTGATGGCATTCATCAATCAGAATGAGATCAAAGCATTCATCACGGCTGGTAATGTCAGTGAGGTCTATGGCTTATGGCTTGACAAGAAGCATATCAAGACTCATGCTGACAAGCGTTAGGTTTGGGTTAGCTTCGGCGGAATGCCAAGCGCTCTCCCCGATGTTCATCGTGGAACTCCCCATCTTCGAACACTAGATTGCCATTGACAAAAGTGTGGGTCACTAGCGCATGGACCTTTTGTCCCACATAGGGTGTCCAGCCACACTTGTAGTGGAGGTTGTCGGGGGTGATTTGCCAGTCGGCATGGATATCCACGATGGCCAGGTCGGCATGATAGCCCTCCCGGATAAAGCCTCGACGGTCAATCTGATACAGGATGGCCGGGTTGTGGCACATCCGTTGTACCAGCTGTCCCAGTGTCAGGCCTGTCTCTTCGGCCACCCGCATCATGATGGGCAAGGTGTGCTGGATAGAGGGGAAGCCGGATTTGGCAGAGAAATAGTTGTCGGTGAACTTCTCCTCCCGAAGGTGTGGCGCATGGTCAGAGCCGATGGTGTCGATGAGTCCGTTGTCTAATGCCTCCCGCAAGGCCTGCCGGTCGTCTGCTGTCTTGATGGCCGGGTTGCATTTGATGGCAAAGCCCAATCGATCGTAATCCGTATCGTCAAAAAACAGGTAATGTGGACACGTCTCCGCAGTTATCTTCTTGTCTGGCAGGGCGATGTTGTTGCTGAAGAGCGATAGCTCCCGTTGGGTGGAGATGTGCATGATATGCAGGCGCGCGCCCGTCTTGGCAGCCAGTTCCGCCGCCTTGGCGGAGGAGCGATAGCAGGCTTCTGCCGTGCGTATGAGCGGGTGCAGATTCGCGGTTGGCTGTGCGCTGCCTTCTTTGACTAATGCCTGGAAGTGCTGTGTATTGTTCCGAATGATCTCCTCTTCCTCGCAGTGGGCGGCGATGAGACAGGGCGCCTCCTGAAAGATGGCCTTCAAGGCGCTGTCGTCGTCCACCAGCATGTTGCCGGTGCTGGAGCCCATGAACAACTTGATGCCGCATACCTTTGCGGGGTCGGTGGCGCTCACCTCTTGGAGGTTGTCGTGGGTGGCCCCCAGATAGAAGGAGTAGTTGGCCATAGACTTCTCCGCTGCCAGCTCGAATTTCTCCTCCAACAGAGCCTGGGTGGTCGTCTGCGGTACTGTGTTGGGCATCTCCATGACGGAGGTCACACCGCCCGCAACAGCGGCCCGGCTCTCACTCCAGATGTCCGCTTTGGCCGTCATGCCCGGCTCCCGAAAGTGCACGTGCTCGTCAATGATGCCCGGAATCAGATATTTGCCCCGACCGTCTATGACCGTGGCGGAGGGTGCCTCGAATGCTTCCCCGGCAGGCACAACCTTGGCAATCATTCCCTCGGAAATGAGCACACTGCCCTCGAAGGCCTTGCCTTCATTGACAATGGTAACGTTCTGTATGAGATACTCCATCGCTTGTTGTTGAATTATGCAACGGCAAAAATAGACAAAATATCATTTCTTTTTTTCGGTCTTGCTCAAAATAGGGATTGTTTCAAAAAATATCGTACTTTTGCCTTCTCATAGTCCTCATCTTTACTCTACCTACTCCGTCAACTATCCTCTTCAATCTATCATCCGTCATCTAATATCTATCATCTATCATGAATTTCTATCAAGGCAAAACCGCATTTTTCCCAAACATCGGGAAAATCCAATTCGAAGGCAAGGAATCCAAGAATCCGTTAGCTTTCCATTATTATGACGAAAACCGTGTGGTGTTGGGCAAGACCATGAAGGAGCATCTCAAGTTTGCCATGGCTTACTGGCACACACTGTGCGCCGATGGCGTCGACCAGTTCGGCGGACCTACCAAAACCTTCCCGTGGAACAACGCCACCGACCCGATCTCCCGCGCCAAACTCAAGATGGATGCGGCCTTCGAGTTCATGACCAAGTGCTCGATCCCGTACTATTGTTTCCACGATGTGGATGTCGTAGAACCTGGTGATACCCTGGCGGAATTTGAAAAACGGCTCGCCACAATGGTGGAGCACGCCAAGGAGTTGCAACAAGCTACTGGACAGAAACTGCTCTGGTCCACGGCCAACGTGTTCGGGCATAAGCGCTATATGAACGGTGCGGCCACCAATCCCGACTTCCATGTCACGACGTTTGCTGCCACGCAAATCAAGAACGCCATTGATGCGTGTATTGCGCTCGGCGGTCAGAACTACGTCTTCTGGGGCGGGCGAGAGGGCTATATGTCCCTGCTCAACACCGACATGAAGCGCGAGAAAGAGCATTTGGCCAGGATGCTGACGATGGCACGCGACTATGGTCGCAAGAATGGCTTTAAAGGTACCTTTCTCGTGGAGCCGAAACCGATGGAGCCGACCAAGCACCAGTATGATGTGGATGCCGAAACGGTCATCGGCTTTCTGCGGCACTATGGACTGGACAAAGATTTCGCCCTGAACATTGAGGTGAACCATGCCACGCTGGCTGGCCATACCTTTGAACACGAATTGCAGTGCGCCGCCGATGCGGGCATGTTGTGCAGTATCGACATCAACCGGGGTGACTATCAGAATGGCTGGGATACTGATCAGTTCCCCATTGACATCTACGAGTTGACGATGGCCTGGTTGGTCATCCTGCAGGGTGGCGGCTTTACCACCGGTGGCACCAACTTCGATGCCAAGACGCGTCGCAACTCCACCGACTTGGAGGATCTCTTCTATGCCCATATCAGTGGCATGGACGCCTTCGCACGTGCCCTGCTTGCCGCCGCGGCCATTATCGAAAACTCCGACCTCTTGAAGATGCGCGCCCACCGCTATGCCTCCTTTGATCAAGGCGACGGGAAGGTCTTTGAAGAGGGTAAGCTGACGCTGGAAGATATGCGCCGTATTGCCATGCAACTACCTGAGCCGCAACAAATCAGCGGACAGCAGGAGCTGTATGAGATGATTGTGAACATGTATATCTAAAAGTTTGCCAGTCATACGCGTGCGGCTTGAGAATCGCCCTGCGTTCCTAAAAAACATGAGGGTGCTCTGAAAAGAGTCACCCTCATGTTTTTTAGGAACGCAGGCTCTAAAGGATGGAACCCGCCAGAACTTAAGAGGCTATTGCTCGGTACACTCGATGGTTTGAGTGTAGGTGTCGCCATCAGCACTCATCGTTTGCGTGGCGTTCATATCCTCGCAGTGACCTTTGTCGATAGTCAGCGTGGTGGTGGTGACGACGGGGGCCTCGCCTGTCAGTGCTTGCGTGGTGACGCAGGTGCAGGTTCTGGTTTTGGAGCAACCAGCGAAGACAAACATACCGGCAACAACAGCCATAAGCAGTACTTTCTTCATATCTTTAATCATGGACTTCTAGTTTTTTACTCATAACGCCGAATTCGCGAATGATGCGAAGTCCTTTGAACATCATCCGAAAAATACGACGCTGCAAAAATAACATTTATGTTTATAGGGATGATGCAAAAAAAACAGAGGGTTGCAGCTCGTCGTGTTTTTTTTTACTTTTGCAACTTTCTTAATCACGACAGGCAGATATGAAGAACAACAAGCTTTACATTTTGGCGTTGACTTTGGTGGCTACCATGGGAGGACTTTTATTTGGTTACGATACAGCGGTGATCTCTGGCACGGTGGAGTCGTTGCGCGTCTTCTTTATTGATCCGCAGCATCTTCCAGCGGCGCAAGCTAATGCGCTGGAAGGCTTTGTGGTGAGCAGTGCCCTGATAGGCTGTATTATAGGAGCCTGTCTTGCCGGTTGGCTGTCGCAGAAGCTTGGCCGCAAGCCTGCCCTGATGATTGCTGCGATTCTCTTCCTGCTCTCTGCCATTCGGTCGGCATGGCCCGAAATTTTCTGGGGGATGCCAGGTGATGGAGACTACCATTTTATCAACCATTTTGTATTTTACCGCATCAGCGGCGGCGTGGGTGTGGGCATTGCCTCTATGCTTTCGCCGATGTACATTGCCGAAATCGCGCCCTCCAATCGGCGTGGCATGTTGGTCTCCCTGAACCAGTTCGCCATCATTCTCGGTATGTTGATCATTTACTTTGTGAACTACAACATCGCGCAGCGCGGTGATGCCACATGGCTGCATACCATCGGCTGGCGGCAGATGTTCGCCTCTGAAATGATCCCGGCGGGCATATTCCTCGTGGCGCTCTTTTTCGTGCCCGAGACGCCCCGCTATCTCGTCATGCGTGGCCGCGAGACGAAAGCCCTCCACGTGCTGCGCAGGATCGCCGGCGATGATGCTGAGAAGGAGATGTCGGCGATTCGCGCTAGCCTGAACGAGAAAGGGCAGTCTATGCGAGCCTTCTATCTCTTCATGCTCGACTGGCTTATCCTGTTTGTCGCAGGCTATCTGATCCTGAAACTGTGTTCTGTTCACAGCGCCTTGGAGATTTCCCTGCTGGTCAGCTTCCTCGTCTCGCTGATTATCCCGATACGCCATTATGGCCTCGGCATTATCGTGGTGGGCGTACTCTTGGCTTCCCTACAGCAATTTATCGGCATCAACGTGGTGCTTTACTATGCGCCCGAGATCTTCAAGACGATGGGCGCGGCTACCGACACCGCCCTCCTGCAGCAAATCGTCGTGGGGGCTGTCAACCTCTCCTTTACCATCCTTGCCATCCTCACCGTGGACAAGTTCGGCCGTCGTCCTCTGATGATCATCGGCGCCCTGGTGATGGCGCTCTCCATGTTCATTCTCGGCACCACCTTCTACACGCACAGCGTCGGTGTGGGCTCCCTCGTCTGCATGTTGGTCTATACGGCCGGCTTCGCCATGTCCTGGGGACCCGTCTGCTGGGTGCTGTTGTCGGAAATCTTCCCTAACTCCATCCGCTCCATGGTGATGGCTGTGGCTGTTGCCTCGCAATGGATTTCCAACTTCTTGGTATCCTGGACCTTCCCGATGCTGGACAAGAACGAAACGCTCACCGCTGTGTTCAACCACGGCTTTTCCTACTGGATTTACGGACTGATGGGTGTGCTCGCGGCCCTCTTCATCTGGAAAATGGTGCCTGAGACCACCGGCAAATCGCTGGAGGAGATGGAGCAATACTGGAAGAATAGAGCTAAATAAGAGATGCTACTGCTTGGAAACCTCTTGGATGAAGCTCATGAAGAGAGGGTGAGGCTGTAGCACAGTGCTGGCGTATTCGGGATGGAACTGCGTTCCGATGAACCAGCGATGGTCTGGAATCTCCACAATTTCCACCAATCCGTTGTCCGGATTTACTCCGACACACTGCATGCCGTGCTGCTCGTATTCCTCTTTGTACCGGTTGTTGAACTCATAGCGGTGACGGTGCCGCTCGCTGATCTGGAGTGTCCCGTAGATGTCAGCCACCCGGCTGCCGGCGCGGAGGGTGCAGTCGTACGCTCCCAAGCGCATGGTGCCGCCCATGTTGGTCACCGTTTTCTGCTCTTCCATCAGGTCTATCACATTATGCGGGGTGGTTGAATCCATCTCCGCAGAATTAGCATCCGGGTAATGCAACACGTTACGGGCAAACTCAATGACCATCATCTGCATGCCTAAGCAGATGCCAAAGATGGGGAGGTTATGGGTGCGGGCATGCTGTACCGCAATGATTTTACCCTCGATGCCCCGTTGCCCGAAGCCGGGACAGATCAACACTCCAGACACTTGGGATAGCTTCTCTTCCACATTCGCTTCGGAGATGGTCTCGCTGTTGATGAAGTCAATCTTCACCTTCACATGGTTATAGGTCCCTGCCAGATGAAGGCTCTCCCGAATGCTCTTGTAGGCATCCTGCAGGTCGTATTTGCCCACCAAGCCCACATGCACCTCCTTTTGGGCGGTCTCTTGTAGCTCCAGAAAATGGTGCCAGGCCTTCATGTCGGGGGCTTCGCCTACCGGCACATTGAATTTCCGCAGGATGGCGGCATCCAATCCCTGTCGCTGCATGTTGACGGGGACTTCATAGATGCTGGGCAGGTCTTCGCTCTGCACCACGCATTCCAGTTCCACATTGCAGAAGGAGGCTACCTTCTGACGGATGCTGTCGGAGAGGTGCTTTTCGGTGCGTAGGACGAGCACGTCGGGTTGGATGCCGGCACTCTGCATCTCCTTGACGGAGTGCTGCGTGGGCTTCGTCTTGAGTTCGTCGGCAGCCTTCAGGTAGGGCACATAGGTGAGGTGTATGCTGACAGCGCGGTCGCCCAACTCCCACTTCAGTTGGCGGATGGCCTCCAAGAAGGGAGCCGACTCAATGTCGCCGATGGTGCCGCCGATCTCTGAAATCACAAAGTCCACATCATCGTCACGCAACATCCGGCGCTTGATCTCGTCCGTGATATGGGGCACCACCTGGATGGTCTTGCCCAGATAGTCGCCATGACGCTCCTTGTCGATGACCGTCTTGTAGATCCTGCCCGTCGTGATGGAGTTGTTCCGGGTGGTCTGGATGCCCGTAAAGCGCTCATAATGACCCAAGTCCAGGTCGGTCTCCATGCCATCGACCGTCACGTAGCACTCCCCATGCTCGTAGGGGTTCAGCGTGCCGGGGTCTATGTTGATGTATGGATCAAACTTCTGGATGGTGATGGAGTATCCGCGCGCCTGCAGCAGCTTGCCGATACTGGCCGAGATAATGCCCTTGCCTAAAGAGGAGACTACGCCTCCTGTTACAAAAATATAGCGTTTCATATTTAATGTCAGTTTGTTGTTGTCAATTAATGATTAGGTTGTGAGCCGGTTGGCCAGCTCTTTTCATACCATTCCACAAAACTCTGGCAAGCCAGACGGGCACCCCCGGGGGTAGGATAACGACCCGAGAAATACCAGTCGCCGGGATGATTGGGAATGGCTTTGTGGAGTCCTTCCAGCGATTGGAAGACCAACTCGATCGGGCAGTTCACATCCGCAGGTCTCAACAACTCGACCATTTTGGCGTTGAGTTCTTCCGCCGAAAACGGTTCATAGAGCTGGCGGAGTGCACCCTCTTGGTTTTGTAGACAGCCATGATAAACCTGCTCCACCAAAGACTCCATTTTCCGTTCTTTTAACAGGGAGATGCAGGCCTGGAAGGCGATGAACTCCCCGATACGGCCCATGTCGATGCCGTAGAAGTCAGGATAGCGGATCTGCGGGGCGGAGCTGACCACCACGATTTTCTTCGGATGCAGTCGGTTCAGGATCTTGAGTATGCTCTCCCGCATGGTTGTGCCCCGCACGATGCTGTCGTCAATGACTACCAGGTTGTCGATGTCGGGACGGATGGAGTTGAAGGTGATGTCATAGACATGTGCCGCCAGGTCATTGCGGGTGCTGCCTTCGGTGATAAAGGTCCGCAACTTGATGTCTTTCCAAACCACTTTTTCGGCACGCACATTCGGTGCGATGGTGCGGATGCCTTCCACCATGCCGTGGTAAGCCACTTCCGCGGTGTTGGGGATGTAGGAGAAGACAGTGTTTTCCACGTCTCCGTCAATGGCGGCCAGGATCTGGTCGCGAAGCTGGGCTCCCAGCCTCTTGCGTTCCTGGTGGATGTCACTGTCGTTGCCGCGGCTGAAGTAGATCCGCTCGAAGGAGCAGGCGGCATATCCTTCGGTCGGCATCACCTGTTCCAGCCGGATCTCTCCCTTCCGGTTGATGATGATGGCCTGGCCCGGCATGAGTTCCCGGATGGATTCCTGCTGCAGGTCGAAGGTGGTCTGCAGAACAGGGCGCTCGCTGGTGATGGCGCAGATCTCCTCGTCCCGATAGAAGAAGGCGGGGCGGATTCCCCACGGGTCGCGCATGGCGAACATCTCGCCGCTGCCCGTCATGCCGCACATCACATAGCCGCCGTCAAAATGCGTGAGGGTGGTTTTCAAGACCGGGACCATGTCCACGTGATCGTCAATATAGTCGGTCACCTGCTGCCCCTCCAGTCCCAAGGCGATGGCTTCCTGATAGCAGCGCTCCACCTCGCGGTCGAGGCGGTGTCCCATCAACTCAAGCAGGATGTAGGTGTCGCTATATACACGGGGGCACTGGCCTTTGGAGGTGAGATAGTCGAATACCTCGTTAATGTTGGTCATGTTGAAGTTGCCGCACAGACAAAGGTTCTTGGCCCGCCAGTTGTTGCGGCGGAGAAACGGGTGCACGAATTTAAGGCCTCCCTTTCCGGTAGTGGAATAACGAAGATGACCCATGTACAGTTCGCCGGTGAAGGCAGGTCCTGCAGATGGGTCATCAGGGTCGGGGGAGGTGATTTGGCGGTGTATGGTGTCGAACACCTTGGTGATGGCGTCCTTGCCCTCCGCTTTCTCTCGGTACATGTATTCGTGGCCTGGGGTCTGGTGGATGTCGACGCAGGCGACACCGGCACCCTCCTGCCCTCGGTTGTGCTGCTTCTCCATCATCAGGTAGAGCTTGCCCAGGGCATAATGACTGTCGCCATATTTGTTCTCGTAGAATGCCAACGGCTTGAGCAGCCGAACCATGGCTATCCCACATTCGTGTTTCAATGCTTCCATCTGTTTGCTGATAATTAGGATGAAAGGCGCAAAAATACATTTTTTTGCGTTCTTGACAAGGACTTATGGAAAGAAAAGAGAATTTCTTGTTTTGCGTAAAATGCTGAATATCAATTGTTTTTTTTAAATATGCCGAATCAAACACTTATCCATAAATCGTTATTAACATTATAAGTGTCAATGTGATAGATAGAATTTTTAGATGTGATAAGTTTTTTTATGATACACAAGTAAAAATATTCTATATTTTTGTCCTGTTCAAAAAATCACCAAAATGAAAAAGTATCTTTGTCTTATCGTCATGTTAATTCTTGCCTTCACGGTGGGTGCTCAAGAGTACGTGGATTTAGGTTTGCCGAGCGGCACTCAATGGAAAACCGAAAATGAGGGCGACGTTTATTACTATGGGGCTGCTCTTGCCGAGTTTGGGGCCGCCATGCCCACGTATGACCAGTTTGTGGAGCTGAAAGACGGTTGCCGCTGGGAGTGGACGGGCAATGGCTACAAGGTGACAGGGCCTAATGGCAACTCCATAAACCTGCCTGTTACCAATGGACGCGATTGCGATGGCAACTGGCTGGAGTCCTTGTCTAATGTGGGAGGTTACTGGACCTCAACCCCATTGGGTGTTGAACGCGGGTGGATGCTCAGCTTCACCGTGAATGGAGCCAATATGGGTGAATCCGAGAGATGCTTCTGGCGGGCAGTACGCCTTGTAAAAAATAAGTGATCTAGTTCTTTTTACTATGTTTTCTATGAGAAATAATCTTTGTAGTCTTGCAGCGACTGTTCTGCTGTTCTCCTTTTTCTCCTCTTCCATGGAGGTGTGTGCCCAACATCCTCATCAAGGAGTGACCCATGTTCGTGAAACATCTTTGATTGTCACTTCCGACCAAAACGCTTTCTGGCTCTTCCTGGATGATGTGCTCCAGAATGAGCAGTCGGTGAGGTCTATCCAACTGGACTATGTCCCGGAAGGCGACCATTATCTGCGGGTGGAACTGGACGACCCCGACCATCGCACGGTGGGTCAGCTGGTGCGTGTCGATATGGCCCATCGGAATTTCCGTGTTGAGCGGTCGCGGCATCTGTTGGGTCTCTCTCTTGGCTATGGGGCGCTCTGTCCCGAGTTGGTCATGACGATGGTCTCCGTGCAGCCTAACCGGCCCTATGGGGTGGGGCAGAGCCAGTGGTTCGGCTATCATCCCGCTGGCAACATGCAGCCGAATGTGACGATTGTGGTGCCGCCTGCAGCCCCCGTGCCGCCCGCTGGCTCCGTGGCCATGAGTGCGGCTGATTTCCAAGAGGCGCTGGCGATGGTGAAGCGGGAGAGCTTTGAGACAACCCGATGCTCCACGGCCAAGCAGATTGTGAAAAGCAATCACCTGACAGTCTCCCAAATAGAACAGTTATGCCGGGTTTTTGACTTTGACAATACGAAACTGGACTTTGCCAAATTTGCCTATCCATATTGTGTGGATCCCGAACATTATTACCTCCTTCACGATGTCTTCAGCTTTGAAAGCAACAAGAGAGCTTTGGATGATTTCATCGAGAAGCAGCGCTAGACGGGATATGGATATAAAAAAACGGACTTCATGGTGAAGTCCGTTTTTTGTTTTGATTAATCCATTTCAGGAAAGTCGGGCAGATCGTTCTGAGGTTTCTCAGCTCTTTGCGGTCTGTCGCCTTGCGGGCGGCGGCTGTGGCCATGTCCGTTGTCGCGTCTCTCGCGGCCGCCACCGTTGTTGCGCTCGGGGCGTCTTTCGCCACCGCGTTCGCCACCGCGACGCGGCTTGGTGCTCGGCTCCACATAGCCTTCTGGCTTCGGAAGCAGCACCTTGTGGGAGAGACGGTATTTGCCGGTCTTCTCGTCGATGCCGATCAGCTGCACCTTGATGGTGTCACCCACCTTGAGGACGTCTTCCACGTTCTCGATACGGCGGTAAGCGATCTCGGTGACATGCAGGAGGCCGTCGGTGTTGGGCAGGAACTCCACGAAGGCGCCGAAGGCGGTGATGTTCTTGACTTTTCCTTCATACACTTCGCCCACCTCGGGTTTGGTGCAGATGAGCTTGATGCGCTCCATGGCGGCGTTGATGTCGTCCACATTGGGAGCGGCGATATCGATGATGCCGAATTCACCCACCTCCTCGATATTGATGGTGGTGTTGGTCTCACGCTGCATCTCTTGGATGATCTTGCCTCCAGGTCCGATGACGGCGCCGATGAACTCGCGCGGGATTTGCATTTGGATGATGCGCGGCACGAAGGGACGGTAGTCTTCACGCGGTGCCGGCATGGCCTCTTTGATCTTGCCGAGGATGAACATACGGCCTCTGTGTGCCTGGGCCAAAGCCTCTGCCAGCACTTCAGCGGAGAGACCGTTGACCTTGATGTCCATCTGACAGGCGGTAATGCCGTCTTCGGTACCACAGACCTTGAAGTCCATGTCGCCCAGGTGGTCCTCATCGCCGAGGATGTCGGACAAGATAGCGTAGCGGCTGGAGTTCTCGTCGGTGATCAGACCCATGGCGATACCGGAGACCGGTTTTTTCATCTTGACACCGCAGTCGAGCAGAGCCAGCGTGCCGGCGCAGACGGTAGCCATAGAGGAGCTGCCGTTGGACTCGAGGATGTCGGAGACGATACGCACGGTGTAGGGGAATGTCGGGTCGTCGAAGGGGATCATCGGTGCGAGGGCGCGCTTGGCCAAGTTGCCGTGACCGATCTCGCGACGGCCGGTGCTGCCGACACGCTTCACCTCACCCACACTGTACGGCGGGAAGTTGTAGTGCAGCATGAAACGGCTGGTGCCTTCCACCACAGCGCCGTCAATCATCTGCTCGTCCAGCTTGGTGCCTAAGGTACAGGTGGCCAATGACTGCGTCTCACCACGGGTGAAGATGGCGGAACCATGAGCGGCGGGCAGATAGCCAGTCTCGATCCAGATGGGACGGATGGTCTCCAGGTCACGACCGTCGAGACGGATACGCTCGTCCAGAATCATATTGCGCATGGCGTGCCATTGAACATCGCTGTAGTAACGTTTCACCATGACTTCTTTCTCTTCGCGCTCCTCTTCCGGAATGGTCTCCATGAAGTCGGCCAGGATCTGGTCGAAGGCCTCATTGCGGGCTTGCTTGCCCATGAAAGACTTGGCTACGGCGTACACTTTGTCGTAGGTCTCCTTCTGGATACGCTCGCGGATCTCCTCGTCGTTGGTCTCGTGGCAGTACTCGCGTTTCGGGAAGGCGGTGGGCACCTCGGCGGCCAGCTCCATCTGAGCCTGGCACTGCACCTTGATGGCGTCCTTGGCAAAGTTCAACGCACCTACCATGTCTTCCTCGGAGATCTCTTTCATCTCACCTTCTACCATCATGATGTTCTCCATGGAGGCAGCCACGATCATGTCGATGTCAGACTTCTCCATGTCTTCGATGGTGGGGTTGATGACGTATTTGCCATCCACACGGCCTACGCGTACCTCAGAGATGGGGCACTCGAAGGGGATGTTGGACACGGCGATGGCAGAAGAGGCGGCCAAGCATGCCAGACAGTCGGGCAGCATGTTCTTGTCACCGGAGATCAGGGTCACGATGACCTGCGTCTCTGCGTGGAAGTCTTTCGGGAAGAGCGGACGGATGGCGCGGTCCACCAGTCGGGCGATGAGAATCTCATACTCGGAGGGGCGGGCCTCACGACGGAAGAAACCGCCGGGGATACGGCCAAGAGCACCGTATTTCTCTTGATATTCCACTTGCAGCGGCATGAAGTCGGTGCCTTCCACGGCTTCCTTCTTGCAACACACCGTCGCCAAAATCATGGTGTCTCCCATCCTTACGACAGCAGCACCGTCGGCTTGCTTCGCCAGCTTGCCGGTCTCGATGGTTACCATACGACCATCGCCTATATCGAATGTTTTGCTAATTCCAATCATTGCTAATATTTTAAAAATGAATAAGATAAATTGTTAGGCCATCTATACTATCCATATACCAAACAAGGCAATTTGTCGAAATTGCCCTGTCTGGTAATGATTATAGATGTGAGAATTATTTTCTGAGACCTAACTTCTTGATCAATGCTCTGTAGCGCTCAATGTCTTGCTGTTTGAGGTATTCGAGCATTTTCTTTCTCTTGCCCACCAAGTTGATCAGGGCGCGTTTGGTGACTTTGTCGCCGCCGTTGGCCTTCACATGCTCGGTGAGGTGTTTGATGCGGTGAGTGAACAGGGCAACTTGTGCTTCAGGAGAACCGGTGTCGGTAGCAGATTTGCCATATTCTTCAAAAATGGATTTCTTTACGTCGCTTGTTAAATACATAATTTTCTTCTAATTAATTATACTTTTTTACCTTTCTTAAATCGGCGGCAAAAATACAATTTTTTTCTTTTGTAAATTGGCCCTTGTAAAAAAAATGGTGATTATATACCTGATGGCACTATGTGTCGATGTTAGGTAGCATTTGGCAGAGCGCCTCCTTTTCGCACCGGGCTCGTGCAGAGCCTTGTAGCAAGCTACTCCCGCGGTGCGATGAGGACAGTGGGTGCCATTCCTCCCCAGACTGCACCGCGTTTAGTCTGGGGTTAATAAGATAGTGTCTCTCCGAGACACATTCCCACATGGTCCGGACAATCTCCTTATGTTCAGCATTTCGGAAACGATCGGGACGAAGACATGTGTGACAGAAGTAAAAGAGTGCCTTTGGGCGACAGTCTCGGAGAGACTGAATCTTAATAACCCCTTATAAGGCGTCAGCCGCAATATGGGGTACAGGCTACGCGCGGGGAGCATCTCGCGGCGCGGGGAGTCCGTGCCAAAATGATGATCCGTGCCGCCGCGAAAGGGAGTGTGTGCCATCAGGTATGTAATTACCAAAAAAATACGCCCGACCAAAGATAATGCGAATCTTTATATTTCGTTTGGTACACCACCGAAATATCCTCGATAAAATCTATCAGTTCAACAAAAAAACATTATCTTTGCAGCGGCAAATTTTAAGTTAGCCGTAATGTTTGAAAAATGAATATGATTAGACTCTCTGTCGTAATATTGAATTGGAATGGGCGTAAGTTCTTGGAGAAGTTTCTGCCCTCGCTCGTGCGTTCTTTGCCCGACTATGCTGAATTGGTGGTGGCCGACAATGCCTCCACCGATGACTCCCTCTCCTTCTTGGAGAAACACTATCCCGACATCCGCATCTTGCGCAATGATCGTAATGAGGGCTTCGCGCGAGGCTATAACCTTGCCATGGAGCAGATCGACTCCGAGTATTTCTGTCTGCTGAATTCCGACATTGAGGTGACCGACCATTGGATTGAGCCCGTCATCGAGATGATGGACGCTAACGAGAAGATTGCGGTGGTGCAGCCTAAGATTCTCTCCTATGCCCAGCCCGAGATGTTCGAATATGCCGGTGCGTCGGGCGGCTTCATCGACAAATACGGTTATCCCTTTTGTCGCGGACGCGTCTTCTCTACCTTGGAGAAGGACGAAGGACAATATGACGATCCGATCGATATCTTCTGGGCCACTGGCGCCGCCATGTTCGTCCGTAGCGATGTGTATCGCACCATGGGCGGCCTCGACGGGGATTTCTTCGCCCACATGGAGGAGATCGACTTCTGCTGGCGTATCAAGAATGCCGGCTTCAAAATCAAGGTGTGCCCCCAATCCTCCGTGCTGCATGTCGGCGGCGGCACTCTCCCCAAGAATAATTCTTTCAAGACCTACCTCAACTTCCGCAATAACCTCTTCCTCCTGCTGAAAAACCTCCCGGACAATCGTATTGCCAGAACGTTTGCCCTCCGCTTCTTCCTTGATCAGATTGCCGCGGTATTCTTCCTGCTGCAATTCCATGTCAAGGATTTTATCGCTGTCTATAAGGCTATGTTCTCTTTTGCCAAGCATTATAAAGAGTGCAAGGCCAAGCGCAATACGATGCCCAAGCTTGCTTATACCGACGTGTATGACGGCTCCATGGTATTCCTAAATTATTTCAAAAGAAAACGCCATTTCAACGGCCAACAATTTTTTTAATAGTCACTCTTATGGAACTGTATAGCCAGGTTTACGATTATCTTCTGATTGTCATGTCCGTGCTCGGGGTGGGCGTCTTTGTCATCCTGCAGTTTATCACGCCGGCCTACGGAATGACGTTCAACACCCGGTGGGGTTTCTCCGTTCGCAGCAACCTGGGCTGGTTTATTATGGAGATCCCCGTGTTCTTCACCATGCTGGTGCTCTACTTTATCTCGCTCTATTTCAATATCCGACCATTTAACATCGTGACATTCATCATGTTTTTCATCTTTGAGTTTCACTATTTCCAACGGTCGTTCATCTTCCCGCTGCTGATGAAAGGGCAGAGCAAGATGCCCCTTTCCATCATTATCACTGGCTTTGTCTTCAACACCTGTAATGCCATCATGCAGGGCGGCTGGCTATTCTATTTCTGTCCTGAAAATTACTATCCGATCGAGTGGCTCTGGTCACCCCAGTTCATCGTCGGATTCATCATCTTCTTGGGTGGCATGGTGCTGAATATCTATGCCGACCGTGTGATCCGCGACCTGCGTACCGATCCCTATGACAACAACTATTACCTGCCTCAGAAAGGCCCTTTCAAATATGTGAACTCCGTCAACTATCTCGGGGAGATCCTGGAGTGGTTCGGTTTTGCCATCCTTACATGGTCTGTGTCGGGACTGGTCTTCTGCCTGTGGACATGCGCCAATATCATCCCGCGCGCCAAGGCCGTCTATGAGCGCTATGAGCTCTTCTTTGGCGAGGAATTCACCTCCCAGAAACGCTATAAAATATTACCGTTTGTCTATTAAAGAACCCTTACAACGATGAAAAAGCTTTGCATGGTCTTGATGTTGCTGCCGCTGATGTTCAGCTGCCATGTCTATAATAATCCGATCCCGTATGTTCATGTTGATTTCACCATCTATCCCAATGACCCGCTCTATTATCAGTTGAACAATTACGGTGGATATGCCTATGTGACCGGTGGGGTGAATGGGATTATCCTGTATCGTCTGGATGAGTGGACCTTCTTCGCTTACGACCGTGCCTGTCCTTATGACTTTGAAGAGCACCAGTCGTGGCTGTATGTGGCGCCCGACGGCCTGCGGATGGTGGATTCTCTCTGTGGCTCTACCTATAATATATTAGATGGAAGTGTGCTGACGGGGCCTTCCAGATGGCCCGCCCGCAAATATAACTGCCGCTTTGATGGGATGCGGCTGCGCGTGTACAGCTAACCGTTTATTTCTGCTTTTTCAGTTGGATACGCATCACGGTGCCGTGTCCCACCACAGAAGACTTGACAAAGAGTTTTCCCTTGTGGTATTCGTTGATGATGCGCTTCGCCAAGGTGAGACCCAAGCCCCAACCGCGGCTCTTGGAGGTGTAGCCGGCCTTGAAGATCTGTCGCTGCAGCTTGGCAGGGATGCCCTTGCCTGTGTCGGCCACGTCGATGCAGACATATTTGTTCTCATCCACGATGTCAATATTGATAGCCCCCTGGCCGTCCATGGCGTCAACGGCATTCTTGATCAGATTTTCGATCACCCATTCAAACAGATAACGGTTGATGGGCAGGTTGACCGATTCTTGGTCGGGCTTGTTGAACTTGATGCTGACGAGCGACGGGATGCGCGACTGCATGTAGGAGGTGAACTCATCGATGATGGGGACGATGTCTGTGGACTCCAGGACGGGCGCGGAGCCGATCTTGGAGAAGCGCTGGGCGATGGTCTCCAAGCGGCGCACATCTTTGCCGATCTCCGTGGATACGGAGGGATCGATGTCCATCTCCTTCAACAGCTCGTTCCATGCCATCAGGGAGGAGATGGGGGTGCCGAGCTGGTGGGCGGTCTCCTTGGACATGCCCACCCATACGCGGTTCTGCTCCGATTTGCGGGATACGCTGAATAGCAGATAGGCCACGATGATGAATATCAGCACGATGCCCAACTCGATGAAGGGAAAGTAGCGCAGTTGTTTCAGCACAGAGGACTCTTCATAGAAGACGTAGCATCGGCCTTGGTCCACCATGTCGAGTTCTATGGGCTCGTTGTCATTCTTCATCATGTTGAGCTTTTGTGCCAGTGCGGACGGGTCTGACAGGATAGCGCTGTCGACGTTTCCGGCGTTGATAACCTGCATCTGCGTGCTGTCGGTGATGATGACAGGCACCGACGCGGAGTTGATGACGGTCTCTTGGAAGAAAGACTGCAGCAGGTTGTCGATGACCGTGTGGAGGTCGTAGTATATCTGCGACTCTTTGTAATAGATGGTCACGTAGTCGTGGGCGTAGTAGGTCAGTTTGAGGCTGTCGAAGCCGGCGCGGTCGGGACCGAGTTCTCTCACATTGTGCATCTTCATGATGCTGTCGGGTACGTTGACGGCCGCATCGATGTCGCCCTTCATATTGGCGATGATGGTCGGGACGGTGGAGTTGGATGTGATGATGTCCTGATAAAAGGTGAGGTCTTCGTCCAAGTCGGCCTCGGTGACCTTCTTGATGGCCTTGGCCAGCAGGGCGGCGTGGTTGCCCTCTTCCAGCCGGATGGAGTTGAAGAAATGCTCTGTCTCGTTGACAATCTGCGCCTTGTAGGTGATGGCCCCTGCCCAGATTTCAACTCGTTGCCGCTCCTCTTGGGCGATGTTGTTGATCAGCTTGGAGGAGTAATAGAGGATAAAGACAAAGACCACCAGCGCTGAAAGGAATAACAGCCAGCGCCAGTGAGACTTATATAGGATATTTCTGGCCATGATGGCGGCTAATTGGCGGCGTCAAGCAGCTTGTCGATGATGTTCTCCACGGAGAGACCTTCCGCTTCCGCCTTGTAGTTACGGATAATTCTGTGACGCAAGATGTTGTGGGATACCGCACGGATGTCCTCAATGTCGGGCGACAGCTTGCCGTTGAGGATGGCGTGGGTGCGTGCACCGATGATGAGGAACTGGGAGGCACGCGGACCGGCGCCCCAGGAGAGGTAGTCGTTGGCCCACGGGTGCGCGCCCGGAGTGCCCGGACGGGTCAGCGTGGCTAAGTTGACAGCGAAACGATATACGTTCTCGGGGATGGGTACCTTCTGCAACAACTTCTGATAGAAGATGATGTCGTCTGTGGTGAGCACACGCTGCGGCTCAACCATGTCGCCATGGATGGTGCGCTTCACGATGTCCACCTCCTCATCCTTGGAAGGATAGTCCAACAGGATGTTGAACATGAAACGGTCTTGCTGGGCCTCGGGCAGCGGATAAGTACCCTCCTGCTCGATAGGGTTTTGCGTGGCTAACACAAAGAAAGGGTCGGGGAGGGGATAGGTGGTGCCGTTCATACTGACGGAACGCTCCTGCATGGCCTCCAGCAAGGCAGACTGCGTTTTGGGCGGCGTACGGTTGATCTCGTCTGCCAAAACGATGTTGGCGAAGACAGGACCCTTGACGAACTTGAAGTTGCGGTTGTCGTCCAGGATCTCCGCACCCATGATGTCGGAAGGCATCAGGTCGGGGGTGAACTGGATACGGTTGTAGCTCATGTCCACCGCCTTGGCAATGGTGGTGATCATCAACGTCTTGGCCAAACCGGGCACGCCAATCAGCAGGGCATGGCTGCGACTGAACATGGCCATCAGGATGTTCTTGACCACCTCGTCCTGGCCGACGATGACCTTCGCTATCTCGCTTTTCAGTTCTTTATACTTCTCAACAAAAGCCTCAATGGCTTCCACATCATTTTTAAATTCTTGATTCATCTGTTCGTAGTTTACGGAATCTGCCATTTAGAAACGAAATCGCAGTCTCTATATTGTGCGTTTATTTTTATGTTGGTAACTTTTACTTTATCGAGGACCCATTGTTCCAGCGCTTCATATTTCTTGTTCTCCAAGGCGGCGTTTTGGATCATGTCGTAATCTTCCACGATGTTGGCCTTGTGTTCAGCAACCTTCTCCTGGAGATAGATCAGGCGGTAAGCCATGATGCCGTCATCGTTTACGAAAGGCACACAGTCGGAGTATTCGCCCGGGATCAGCTTGTTGATGGTGAGGAAGGTGGCGTCATCCAAGGTCTGCTTGTCGAAATAGTTGGAGTTGGTGTAAGGGTTGATGGCCAAGCCTCCGTTGTCTTTCGTCGGACCTTCGGAGAAACGTTTGGCTGCCTGGTCGATGGTCAGTTTTTCGTTAAGGATGATCTGCCGTACGCTGTCAAGGTAGGTGATGGCCTTCACTTGCTCGTCCGTGGAGGGCTTGGGCTGGAGGAGGATGTGGGCCACATGCACCGACTCGCCACGGCGCTCGATCATCTGGATGATATGATAGCCTGCCTGCGTCTTGACGACTTGCGACACCTCTCCGGATTTCAGATTGAAGGCGGCAGCTTCAAATTCGGGATAGGTGGTGCCACGCTCCACAAAGCCGAGGTCGCCGCCATGCGCCGCACTGCCCGGGTCATCGGAGTAGAGACGCGCCAGCAAGGACATCTTCTCCCCGCGCAAGATGCGCTCCCGATACTCGTTGAGCCGTTCTTTGACCGAGTTGACCTCCTCGTCACTCACCGGCGGGATCTTCACGATCTCCCCGAAAACGTACGAGGTGGGAACAACCGGCATGCTGTCAGGACTGATCTCGCTGGCAAACCGCTTGACCTCCGAGGGCGTCACCTTGATGTCACCCATGATCTTGTATTGAACCTGCTCGATCATCGCCTGCTCCCGCATCATCTCCCGCATCTCCTTCTTGATTTCGGACATGGGCTTTTTGAAATAGTTCTCAATGTATTTCACATCTCCGCCCACTTGCTGTAAAAAATAGGATATCTTGGAGTTGAGACGGTATTCCACCTCCTCGTCCGTCACCTCAATACTGTCCAATTCCGCCTGATGTAACAGCAATTTGTTGTACATCAGATTCTCCAGAATCTGGCAATACACCTCCTCCGGATTGTCAATGTTGCGGTACTGCGACTTGTAGTCAATAAAATGCTTCTCCAGGTCGGATTGCAGTATGACCTCCTTGCCAACGACAGCCACAATGCCGTCAATCGGTGTGCCACCTCCTTGCGCGTTCGCCGACAAGAAAGCGGTGATTGTGCATAATATGCAGATAATGAGCTTCTTCATAACTGAAATTCGCATTCTTTTGAGATATGATCTCCATGAAAAATCAAGGTGCGAAAATACAAAAAAAAGAAGACAAACGCCTTCTTTTAATTCATTCAGTCATATCCCGCAAGAGATACAAATACTACTTTCTGCCCAGACTTTCGTCAGATACAGTCAGTTTCTTTCTGCCTTTTGCTCTGCGAGCGGCTAAAACGCGGCGACCATTGGCGGTTGACATTCTCTCTCTGAAACCGTGTTTATGTCTCCGTCTCGTGTTTGAAGGTTGATATGTTCTTTTCATTGCTTTAGAATTTTTACTTTTTTAAGGACGGCAAAAATACAATTTTTTTTCTTTCATCCAAATCTCCCGAAAGATTTTCTTTTTTTATGTTGATTTTTTTATGAGCATGATTGTAATAGATTGATAATTATCAAATTGGAATATCCTATAATCGTTGATGACCAGCTTGAGGCGAGGGCGGGATTCCTCTGGCCACCATCCCTTTTATCAACAGAATGGTATGAAAAACTTGAAAATGTCCGCAAAATGGCGTCTCGCTATGCGCGCATGGATGTTCTGAATGAAGATGACGGTTGTGCCAGAGAAGCCTCTTTTTTTTTTATGGATACAATTTCCATTTTTTTTCTTGTGGTTGCAAGCGTATTTTTGTTATTATTGCTTTCTTTTAAATGGATAATAAAAATATATAAGTCATGATAAAAAAATCAACCCTGCTCCTGAGTTTTATAATGCTGGTTTTTAGCTATATAGTTCCAGCTCAGACGGAGAATCCCTATGCGGATTTCAATCCCGAATCGTTAAAGGAAAATGCAAAATATGTCCGTAATTTTGCGCCCAACAACTATGACGAGAAGATTTTGTACAGTTGTATGGCCGACATGATCGACTTGGCGCGTGAAGAGTATAGTTTTCTGCCCAAGCTGAAACACGATGAGTCGCTGGATTCCGCTGCACAGTTCCAGGCCGACTACCAAGCCTCCAAGGATGAACGTACGGAAGAGAATGTGGCGCCCTACAAGACGGTCTTTTATCGTCTGCGCAAATACAACCTCTCCGGCAACGGTGTTGAGTTGGTGGCCAAGACCAAAGCCTATCTGGGCGAGAAGGAGTATTCTTACTATGACATGTGTCTTGCCACGGTGCAGTTCTTCCTGAAGAATATGAAAACGGCGGTTATCCTCCTGGATGGTCAATATACCTATCTCGGTATCGGCTTCAACACCGACCTGCTGATGAAAAATATGTATTTCTCCTGCATTCTGGGCAATGACCGCTCTTTCAATTACAATAAGCCCGGCTATTCCACCAAAGATCTGCCCTATACCAAGACTGCCAATGGCTTGAAGCCATACGATGACAAGGTGTGCAAGAAATGTGCTGGCGAACCCGGCCTCGAGGTCTTGTCCGAATATGTGAAGATGCATAAGGATGGTGCGGTCTATCTCGAATGTGACGATTACAAGACCCTGAAGAAACTGATTGGCAAGGAGGGCGATGCCATTGTGATCGACTTTGTGCAACAGAGCAACTATGGCTGTGAAAATCCGATGTCGGACTATGGCCTTCCCCACAGAGGTTTTGTGACGAAGCCCATCACCTTTGAGAAGATGATGGACCTGAATGAGAACAAGAACCTCAAGAGTGGCAAGATGATTGCCAAGCTGGCCACTCTCCCCGTTGAGATTCCCGAGGATGCCGACATCGATATCCATGTGCTGGTGCTTAAGGAGGGCAACCGGGTGTGTCGTACCATCATCCCGAAGCGCGTGGAGGTGAAGTCCGCCGACTACGAAGAGAAGATCCTGTTTGTGAAGGACCAGGCTGGCATCAAAGCCAAAGGCGAGTGGGTGGCCTCCAAGGAGACGGGTGAATTCAGCGTCACCTTCCCGTATGATCTGAAGAAGACCGACTATACTGCCGCGGCCTTTGCCGAGCAACTCAAAGAGGTGAACGTGCCTGAATATAGAGTGGACAAAATCGAGATTATCGCCCACAACTCCCCTAATTATTACAAGGATGCCAACTACCAGAAGATCCAGCAGAAACGTGCCGACTTCCTCAAGAAGGACATGCAAGCCCGTTATCCCGGTGTGGAAATCACAACCTCATACGATTTCTGCTACGATCAGTTCAAAAAGAATATCAACAACAGTCCGGAATATTATGACCTCAGCTTCCTGGAGCTGGATGAGATGGCCCGTCAGCTGAAAGCCGACAGCTGGGCGCTGAAGACCCTTGACAGTGGCTTCCTGGCCCCGTGCCGCTACTATGAGATCAAATATTTCGTTACTTACCCGAATGAGACGAAAGCCGAAGAGCAGAAGTTTGTGGTATGGAAGTTCAACCAAGCCTTGGCTGAGAAGAACACCGGCCTGGCCATGTCGATTGAGAACTACATGATGGATCAGGTGGAGAAGGGGAAATACACGGCTGCTTTCCTCAAGGAGATGAACATCCCGATGAAGAAGGAGTATCAGACCCTGTTGAACAACAAATTGTATATGCAATATTTCTTCGCCAGCAAGTTGACGCCGGCCATTGCCGAGGAGATGAACAAGATTTACAACCTCAACCCGGCCAACGTACTGCTTTCTTACAATACGGCTGTGTGTGATGTGCAGGCAGCCACCATCAAAAATGTTGCGGATGTTGCCAAGACGCAGGCCAACATCGACAAGCTCTATGGTATTGCTGTCATCCCGAAGGATCGTGTCAACGCTTTGAATATGGAGTACCAATTCAAGGTGGTGAACTATCTGGACACGGTGACTCCTACCACCGAGACGGCGGCGCTCACCGCCGGCACCTTTGCCAAGATCAAGGAGATTCGCAATCCTAAGATGGACAGTTGGAAGAATGCCTACAAGCTGGCCTCCTACTTTGTGAAACAGCACGACTATATGTACGCACTCTCTCTGATGAATCCCTTCCTGGATGATGCCACGATTTCTGAAGAT
Source organism: Bacteroidales bacterium (assembly GCA_017544105.1). Classification (GTDB taxonomy): domain Bacteria; phylum Bacteroidota; class Bacteroidia; order Bacteroidales; family WCHB1-69; genus F23-D06. Next base: position 10,736 of record JAFYEU010000141.1, on the reverse strand, counting down.
TTCATCTTCTCCTATGTTTCCATCGGGGCACACCGTGAGGAGGCCTACCTGAGTGGTCTTTACACGAAAGCCGTGCAGTTGGCCAAAGAGAAGAATGCCGCCCGTCTGTGCGGACTCTTTGAAAAACTGCCCGCTTGCGTGCTGGAAAATGCGGATGTGAAGAAATTAATCTGTAAAGAATGCAAATAGAAGAGCTGGAGCCGCAAGAGCAACAAAAGGACGAATTGTACGAGCATTATCGTTTCGTGGTCGATCCCGGCACGGATTTGCTTCGTATTGACAAATATCTCTTCAATCTGATCCGGAACACCTCGCGCAACAAGGTCCAGCAGGCGGCCAAGGCCGGGTGCATCCTTGTCAATGGGAAGCCCGAGAAGCAGAACTACAAGGTCCATCCCAACGATGTCATCACGGTGCTGATGCCCAATCCGCCCCGCGACACGGAGATTTTGCCGGAGGACATACCACTCAATATTGTGTATGAAGATGACGATCTGCTCATCATCAACAAAGAGGCCGGCATGGTGGTGCACCCCGCCTACGGGAACTATACCGGTACGCTGGTTAATGCCCTGTACTATTACTTGCGCGACCAGCAACTGCCAGATGGCTCTCCCGTGAAACCGCTGCTGGTACACCGTATCGACAAGAACACCTCCGGTCTCATAGCGGTGGCCAAGAACGAGTTGGCGCAGATGCGGATAGCCAAGGTCTTCTTCGACCACAACCTCGAACGCAAATACTGGGCGCTGGCTTGGGGCGACTTTGAGGAAGACAGCGGAACCATCGTGGGCAATGTGGGACGTCATCCCAAAGACCGGATGGTGATGACCGTCTTCCCGGAAGGAAGCGAGCAAGGCAAGCATGCTGTCACCCACTGGCGGGTGATAGAGCGTTTTGGCTACGTGACCTTGGTGGAGTGCCAGTTGGAGACCGGCCGTACCCATCAGATAAGGGTGCACATGCAACATATCGGGCACCCTCTTTTCAACGATGAGGCCTATGGCGGCGACCGTATTTTGAAAGGGACCACCTTCAGCAAGTATCAGCAGTTTATCCGCAACTGTTTTGCCTTGATGCCGCGGCAGGCGCTTCATGCCAAGTCCATCGGCTTCGCACACCCCACCACGGGCAATTTCATCCGTTTCGAGTCGGAACTGCCCGTCGACTTCCAGGCGGTAGTGGACAAATGGCGCGGCTATGTGGGGAACAGACCGTTGGAGGAGGAATAGCTCACCCCACCATATACCCCTGCAGCACCGCCTTCATCTCTTCCAGCTTCTCCTGAAGCATGGCTTCGGTGCGTGCCTCCATCAGCAGGCGGAGGTAGGGCTCTGTGTTCGAGGGCCGGATGTTGAACCACCAGTCTGCGAACTCCACGCGATAACCGTCAAAGTCCAGGATCTTGGTCGGGGACTCGATGGCGCAGAAGTGCTCCTTCACGGCTTCCATGGCCTCTTTTTTCTGCTCAATGGTGAAGTTGATTTCACCCGAGTTGGCATATTGCTTGATCTTGGCAATCAGTTGTGATACGGAGATGCCCCTCTTTTTCATGTCGCTGAAGACATGCAACAGCACCTGGGAAGCAATCATGGCGGAGTCGGAGTAGAAGAAGTCACGGAAATAGTAATGGCCTGCGAACTCGCCTCCGAAGGCGCCGTCAATCTCACGCAACTTCAAGGCGGCATAGGCACGTCCCACGCGCCAGATCTCCATCTCGCCACCCAGCTTGGCGATGTATTCTGCCACTGACTTGGAGGTGCGGATGTCTTGGATGACCTTGCCCGTGTAGTGCTTCTCCTCCAAGAAGTAATGCCCTAACACGGCAATCATCAGGTCGGGGGCGATAAAGTCTCCCTTTTCATCCACAAACATCACGCGGTCGGCGTCACCATCGAAGATGACCCCGATGTCGGCCTTCATCTCGCGCACTTTTTCTTGCAGCGCCACCACATTCTCCGGCTCCAGTGGGTTGGCCTCGTGGTTGGGGAAGGTGCCGTCCAGGGTGTCAAACAGGTAGACGGGGGCGTCGCCGAAGATCTCTTTGACCAAGATGGAGGCCATGCCATTGCTGCAGTCCATCACGATGCGTAGGTTGGATAGGTCGTGGTGGTAGCGCGCCTGGAAGGCCAGGTACTCGGCCTTCACCTCGTGAGGGATGATCCTGCCCTTTTTTTCTGCCGGGCAGACCGCCACTTCGCGCACGCAACGCTCCAGCTCGCCTAGGCCGGAGTCGTAGCCTACGGGCAAGGCGTTGGTTCGGGATACCTTCAAACCGTTGTGCTCCTTCGGGTTATGCGATGCGGTGATCATTACCGACGCATCAAAATGATGCTGCGCTGTGAAATAGTAGACCATTGGCGTGGTGGTCAACCCCATATCATACACATCGGCCCCCGCATCGGTGATGCCGCGCGACAAAGCCTCGAACATCTGCGGGGTGGATAAACGCATGTCTCGTCCTACCAGCACCTTGTCGGTCTTCAATAACGAAGGTAGGAAGAAGCCGAATTTATATACGGTGTCCAAATCAAAATCTTTGCCGAATACGCCTCGGAAATCGTAAGCTTTAAATGCGCCCATAATAGTCTATTTTTGGCCCTCCCCAGCCATTGCAGAGATCCGGTCCTGTACCAGATTCCTCCAGCGGGTGAAGGCGGATGTTTTGATGTCGTAAAGAAGATCGTAGAATGTCCGGCCCCAATAGTTGCTGGTGCCGAAGCCGCCGGGCTTTTTCAAGAAGTTCTCCGCCAAGACGACTTGGGAGGTGGCGGTGTGAATGATGACAACCCATATGGAAGCCCGTTTGGTAATGGAATCGAAGGACTCAACAAGGAAACTGAGGGCATAGGGTATGCTGGTCTGGAAGGATAGGGTGGCGATGTATTCCTTGACCTGCTCTTCGTTGAGGATGTCATGATGGGAGATGACATCGGTGAGGAGCTGCTGGAGCTTCACCCCTTTGTTGAGTTTCGTAACCTGTGCCAGGTCGAAATGCATGATCGGTTTATGAAAACTCAGCCGGATATCGTATTTCTTCTGGTTGTTGATGATGGAGGTGTTCCAGCCGCTCAGATAGTAATGCATCACCTCCTGCGGATATTCGAAACCCTGCTTGGTGAACCTGGCTTTGGAAAAATTGATGCCTGTCCAAAGGATATCTCTTTGGTTCAGGAAATCGATAAAAAGGTCCTCATCCAGATACATAGGGTGCTCTATTTTTCTGCGTGCAAAGGTACATCAAAAAATTGATACCTCAACCAAGGGTGAAAAATATTTATAAGCATTTTATTTGCATAAAAAATAGTACTTTTGCACACTTAATGCAATAAAAGTCTTTTTTTTGTGTTATGGAGATATTGGTTTGAATATGAGTAAAAAAGCAAAACGTAGGTTTAAGACAGATAGTGTTGGCTTCCAGGTGGTTATGGCAATAATCGTATCGATTATGCTCATGGCTCTGGCCGTTCTTTTTCTCCGGATATTCACCCGTCATGGTCGGGAGTTTGAGATGCCCGATTATCGTGGCCAGCAGTCGCAGACACTGACCCAGAACCGTACTAAAGAGGGTTTCATTTTTGTGGTGAACGAGCAACGATACGAAGAGGGTGCCACGCCAGGCGCGGTGCTGGTCCAGGATCCTGCTGCTGGTGAGAAGGTCAAACATGGCCGTAAGGTCTATCTGACGGTGGCTGCAGCCGAGCCTCCCACCATCAAACTGCCCGAACTGCATGAGATCCCTCTGAACCAGGCCAAGATTATGATCGAGTCGCAAGGATTGGTCCTCGAAAGAATCATCGAGAAGCCGAGTCCCTACGAGAATCTGGTCTTGGATGTGCTGTATCGTGGTCATAGCATTGCTTCCGGTGCCGACATCAAGATGGGTGAAAAGGTCACGCTGGTAGTCGGCAAGAATATCGATGTTTTGCCGGATTCTATTCCTTCCCTTGAAGAATAACCCTTAAAAATTGAAAGACAGAATCATGAGATTTATTAAGATAATTTCCGTTGTATGGTTGGTTTCTGCAGTGTCGATGATTACTTCGTATGCGCAGGAGATGGTAACGGGATTGACGCAAAATGTGATTGTCCAAAAGGCGGCGCAACGCCAGACCGCAAACCCGGTCAAAAATGGCGAGGCAGTCAAACTTCCCTTTTTTGACGACTTCTCGGGACAGATGGGTTTCCCCAACCCGGCACTATGGCAAGATCGTCAGGGTTTTGTCAACGCTACCTATCCGATTTATCCGCCCTCTTCCGGGGTGGTGACGCTGGACGCCCTGGACGAGAAGGGCAGCATATATGCCCATGCCGAAAGGATGCCCTTCCCTGCGGATACGCTGACCTCTCTCCCGATCCGTCTGGATAGCAACTTCACGTTCCACCGTCCGATGCATCTGTCCGACTCCCTCTACTTCAGCTTTTATTATCAACCGGGTGGTGGCTGCAAGGCACAACCGGCGGTGGCATGGGAGCGTATTGGAGATGCTCCAGAGTCGGAAGACAGACTCGTGCTGGAGTTTGGTTATGCGACGGGCAATGAGATCTTCATCGGCTTTGCCTATGCCGATTATGTCATTGAAGAAGGACAGTTCTATAGCGCTGGTGACACGATCGACAACCCCTATATGCCGGGTTGTATCTATATCTTTGAAAGTAATGCCTTTGGTGGGGAGGTGATCCAGATGCCTACCGATTCGCTGTTTGGCCCTGAATATGTCTGGAATGAGGTCTGGTCTTCAGATGGCACCACGGTGGACGCCTGGCTTGCCGAAAACAACCTCCAGTATTTCAAACAAGTGTTGATCCCTATCATCGACCCCCAATACTTGAGAAACAACTTCCAGTTCCGTTTTCGCAATTATGCCAGCCTGGATTTGGATGCTTGGAGCACCAATGTGACTGGGTGGGCGAGCAACTGTGATCAATGGCATCTCGACTATATCCAGTTGGATGTGAACCGGAATGTCCAGGACCAGTATCCTAATGATGTCACATTTGTAAGCCCTACCACCTCGGCCCTTTCCTTGTACCAATCCATGCCGTGGCACCAATATCGTCCTTCCGATATGGCAGCTTCTTTCCACAATGAACTGGCAAATATTTCACCCAGCGTGAAAAACACGTTCTATAACTATTCGGTCAGAAAGGCTCCCAGTACCCATATCTATACTTCAACGGTCAACAACGAGAATGCGCAGCCCTACTATGATAGCGGTTTGCATCTCTACCCGTTCCATGCCGATCCCTCCATCAACTTCGTGTATGAGTACGATGGAGCCGACAGTGCCTTGTTCTATATAACGCATGTCTTCAGAATGGAGGGTGCCAACGATGAGTGTCTCACCAATGACACCTGCCGTTTTGAGCAGAAGTTCTACAACTATTATGCCTATGATGACGGAACGGCGGAGGCTGGCTACACGCTTTTGTCTGCGATGACAAATCCGGATGCCTCCCTGGCTGTTCAGTTCACCTTGGCCGAGCCTGACACCTTGCGTTGTGTCCGGATGTGGTTCAACAGTGTGCTCAATGATGAGAATGTTGCGGAGTTCACCTTGATGGTCTGGGGTGATGACAATGGCATGCCGGGTGAAGTGTTGTATGCCCTTCCTGCCCAATTGCCTGCCCATGGCGCCGAATATCTGGATTTCATCAACTATTATCCGGAGGAGCCTATTGCCCTGAACGGCACCTTTTATGTGGGATTTCGCCAGACCCATGCCGTCCAACTCAACTTGGGCTTTGACCAGAATAACGATGCGCGCGGACATTTCTTCTATAAGACCTCTAACGCTTGGCACGAATCCTTCTATAAAGGAGCTCCCATGATACGCCCTGTCGTCGGACAGTATTATGATCATTCTCCCGTGCCGAGCCACCTTCAACCGGAGGTCCAGTTGTATCCTAACCCGACGACCGGACTGGTCCGTATCGCTGGCCTGGATGACGAAGAAGGAATCTCCTGTCAGGTCTACGACATCTACGGACGTCTTCTGCATGTGACCCATGTATGGGATGCGACCGTGGATATGAGCCGCTATGCCCCCGGCATCTATGTGCTGAAGGTGTTGCAGCATGATACGATACTTACAACGGAAAAAGTAATAAAACAGTAATATGAAATTAAATCTCACACGTCCTATTGTTTTCTTCGACCTGGAAACCACCGGTCTGAATGTCGGTGCCGACAAAATTGTTGAACTGTCCATGATCAAGGTGATGCCGGATGGCGAGGAAATATCCCGCACCGAGTTGATCAATCCGGGTCGGCATATTCCCGAGGAGGTGTCTGCCATCCATGGAATCTATGATGCAGATGTGGCCGACAAGCCGACTTTTGAACAGTTGGCCGATGATTTGCTGGCCTTTATCGGAGATGCCGATTTGGCCGGTTACAATTCCAATAAGTTCGACGTGCCCTTGCTGGTTGAAGAGTTCTTGCGTTGTGGTCGGGCTTTCGACCTGCGCAATCGCCATCTGATTGATGTGCAGAATATCTTCCATAAGATGGAGACGAGAACGTTGATTGCAGCCTATCGTTTTTACTGCAATCAGGAACTTACCGATGCGCACCAGGCTCAGGCCGACACCCGCGCCACCTATGAGGTGCTGAAGGCCCAATTGGACAAATATGAGGGCGTGGAGTACACCGATGCCAGGACCAAAAAGACCTGTGTCCCTATCCAAAACGACGTGAAGATGCTCAGCAATTTCACCCGTGATATCCATTCTGTGGATTTGGCAGGACATATTGTCTTTGATAAGAACCAGCTGCCCGCTTTCAACTTCGGAAAGCACAAGGGGGTGCCGGTCAAGGAGGTCTTTATGAAGGAACCTGCTTATTACGATTGGATGATGAAAGCGGATTTCCCGCTCTATACGAAGCAGGTTATCACACAGATCTACCATGAAGTCTGCCTGGAAAAGAAATTCAGCCGTTAGGGGCTGTAACGTATTTATCGAAACAGGGCCGGTTTTTACCGGCCTTTTTTTGTGGAGTGACTATTTGATGATTCGTTTCTCGTTGTTGGCGATGAAGGTCTTCCAGTCGGTAAACTTTTGGGTGCCAAACGTGAGCTTGTGCTGGTAGAAATGGCATACTGCGGCAGCGAGGGAGTCGGTGGCATCCAGATAGGGGGAGGCGTCTGTCAGGTTGTACATCCTCGAAAGCATGGCTGCCACCTGCTCTTTGGAGGCATTGCCGTTGCCGGTGATGGACTGTTTGATCTTACGAGGAGAATACTCATACACTTCCATGCCGGCATGGAGACAGGCGGCGATGACAACGCCCTGTGCCCGGCCTAATTTAAGCATGGATTGCACGTTTTTTCCATAAAAAGGGGCTTCAATCGCCAAGATGTCCGGTTGGTATTCCGTGATCAGCGCATTGGCCTTTTCGTAGATGTATTTCAACTTTGCATATTGATCCGCCAGCTTTTTCATTTGGATGACGCTGACCGCCACCACGTCCGATTTGTTCAGATGGGTGTCTAAAATCGCATAGCCCATCACCGAGGTGCCGGGGTCAATACCAAGAATTCTATGCTTGTTTTCTTCTGTCATAAGATCTACTCAAAATATAGCATGTTTTCACCATAATGGATAATAGCCTTGTGCTCGATCAGGAAGTCATTGCCTAAGATCATCTGGATAGGCTTTTTCTTGAGCAGGCGATAGGCGGTGTTGATGTGCGACATGTCCACAATGGCCAGATGGCTAAGTCGTTCCAGATGATATGTTCCCATTTCAAAATTGTGGAAATCAGCTATCTGTACGGAGAAGTCGCTGCCGCCAATGCCGGCATTAACCCCTTCATTGTCTTCAACGGCCAATTCGGGGAAGAATGTCTTGGCAATCTCGGCGTCGATACAGGAGTGGGAAGCTCCAGTGTCCAGTACCATGCGCATAGGAACCCCATCGAGAGAACCCTCCACCATGGTGTGAAAGTTGCCCTCTTCCAGCATCTCTATATGTAGTTTGATTTGGTGCATACACCCCTTACATCCATCTCTTTTTGATGAAGAAAAGCAAAAGGATAACCAGAATGCTGACGCAGATGATCATGACAATCCAGAAGGCGAAAGGGGATTCGGCGAAGGGGAGACGGACATTCATGCCGTACAGGCCGCTGATGAAGGTCAGAGGGAGGACGATGGTGGAGATGATAGTCAGCATACGCATGATCTCGTTTGTCTTGTTGGTCTGTAGCGAGTCGAAGGTGCTGGACAGGCCGTCCACCAATTCACCGTAGTCGTCAATCATATCCCACATTTTCTGGTAGAAGTCCAAGATGTTACCCCAGTACTCTTCCATGTCGTCGGCAAAACCCACATCACCGCTCTCAAAGGCTTTGAACATGCGGAGTTGTGGCTTGAACATGGTGTTCAGTTGAATGATGTTCTTACGGTAACGGGAAATCTGTTCAATGATCTTCTCGGATTTGAGGCTGAACAATTCCCGGTTGATGACATCCAGTTCCGATCCCATCCGTTCCACCAGCAGGAAGGTCTCTTTCATCATACTATAAAGGATATGGTAGAGGGTGGCGTCAGAGGTGCCGCTGATGTCCTCGTCATCTTCCGGCTCTGGATGGATTTTGGTGTAGTTGAACAGTTCTTGCACAACATAGTGGGAATTGCCCACGGTGATGAGGAATTCCTGCCCCCAGAAGATCTTGGTCTCCTCGGTTCTTACCAGGCTGGTGCGCTTATCAAAAATGGGGAAATGCAGCACGATGAAATGATAGTCATCGTAACTGTCAATCTTAGGACGTTGTACGAAACTGGAACAGTCGTCTATATCCAAAGGGTGAAAGTGGAAGTTATCTCGCAGGAAATCCAAGTCCTCAACTGTCGGATCGGTGATATGGTGCCATTTGTATGTGCCGAAATCTATGGTGTCAACCATAATATAACCTCCTTTCTTTTAATGGATTAGACAATCGTGTTCTGTTACATTGCAGTAATAAATTTTTGGAACGGCAAAGATAACAAAAAAACTGTTTGCTGCTCAGCCCCGTTGAAAAAAACTCTCGGGTTGGTGATTTATAGGCAAATAAAAAGAGGGTGCCGGTTGATGGGCACCCTCTTGGGTATGTTAGGGCGTGAATGATTACGCTTCTTTGTACTCTTTCACGATACCTTTGATGTCGGCAGGAGCGAGACGGCCATAGACCTTGTCGCCCACGAGGGCTACAGGAGCCAGACCACATGCACCTACGCAACGCAGGGAGGTGAGGGAGAAGAGGCCGTCTTTGTCGGTCTCACCGGGTTTGATGCCCAGCTCTTTCTGGAAGGCGTCCAGAATCTTCTCAGCGCCACGGACGTAGCAAGCAGTACCCAGACAGACGGATACGGGGTGTTTGCCCTTGGGGTTCATGGAGAAGAAGGAGTAGAAAGAGACCACACCATAGACGGTGGCGGTGGAGACGTGGAGCTGTTCTGCAATCAGCTCTTGTGCTTCTGCGGGCAGATAGCCTAAGAAGCCTTGCGTCTGGTGTAATACGTTGATGAGTTCACCGGGATTATTATTGAATTTGTTGCAGATTTCAATAATCTTGTCGCGAACTTCTTTCTTGATCGGAACTATGATTTTTTGTTGCATAATCTTACTTTTTTCGATTGTTTGATATTAGTTTTCCGAACCAACTTCAACCACGGTTTGTCTGTCGAAGTAGTGTGTATGGAGTAATTCGTGAGATTTGTGTCCGCACGGCTCACCCAGATACTCTTTGTAGATAGCCTGGATGGACGGGTTCTCATGAGATTTACGGATCGGCATCTCTTTGTCGGCTCTGTAGATGGCTTCCCAACGAGCTTTGATGACCTCGCTGTTGCCATGGTGCAGAGGTTGTCCGGCACCGTCGATACAGCCGCCAGGGCATGCCATCACTTCGATAGCGTGGAAGTTGCTCTTGCCAGCCTTGATGTCCTCTAACAGCTTACGGGCGTTCTTCAGACCGTGAGCGATACCGATGTTCAGTTTGAGGCCGTCCACATCGATGGTAGCGGAACGGATGCCTTCCAAGCCACGGAGCTCTTCGAAGTCGATCTTCGGGAGCGGTTTCTTGGTGATCACCTCGTAGGCGGTACGTACGGCAGCCTCGATCACACCACCCGTAGTACCGAAGATGACGCCAGCACCGGTGGACTCGCCGAGCGGGCTGTCGAATTCGGTCTCAGGAAGTTGGGAGAGGTCGATGTTGGCTTGCTTGATCATGCTGGCCAGCTCGCGGGTGGAGATGGAGTAGTCCACATCGGGATTGCCATTCACCTTGAACTCGTCACGGCCGCACTCATACTTCTTGGCCAAGCAAGGCATCACGGAAACGCTCACCATCTCTTCGCGGCTGATGCCGATCTTCTCAGCGAAGTAGGACTTCGCAATAGCGCCGAACATCTGTTGCGGGGACTTGGCGGTGGAAGGAAGCTCCTTCATATCCGGAAAGTGGTGCTCGAAGAAGTTGACCCATGCAGGACAGCAGGAGGTCAGGATCGGCAACTTCACACTCTTGTCGCCAGCTAAGAATTTTGTCAGACGGCCGATGAGCTCGGTACCTTCTTCCATGATGGTCAAGTCAGCAGACCAGTCGGTATCAAATACATAGTCGAAGCCTAACATCTTGAGGGCGGTAACCATCTTGCCGGTTACGATGCTGCCCGGTTTCATGCCGAATTCCTCGCCCAGGGCGACACGTACGGCAGGAGCCACTTGGACAACGGTTGTCTTTTTCT
>JAFYEU010000140.1 GCA_017544105.1 Bacteroidales bacterium | reverse complement strand
TGCGCCAGATGGATCTCCACAGCGAAGCAGTCGCGGTCAGCCTTGGGCAACATCTGGATATGGAGACGGGAAAACATCAGGGCCCCCAAGCCGACAGCCCCGAAGGCGAAGAGGATGACCACAGCCGGATTCCGGAAACACCAGGAGAGAACATGCTCATAAATATCCTGCAGGCGTTCAAAGAAACGGTTTTGGGCAGTGGCGAAGCGTCCGAGCCGCTGGCCTGTCCTGGGATGGTGGATGTAGCGCGTGGAGATGTAGGGGATAATCCATACGGCATAAAAGATGGAGCATACCAGCGCAAAGGCCACCGTAAAGGGGAACAGCTGCACAAAGTCGCCCAAGGGCCCGGTGATGATGCGCGTCATCGGGAAGAACATGCCCGAGATGGCCAAGGTGGCCAGCGACATGGGCACAAACAGTTGCTGGGTGCTCGTCACAGCCGCATAGAGGTTGGAATGGCCATCGCGGATCATGTCGGTATAACCATCGATGACAATGACAGAGTCATCGACAATCATGCCGAGGACCACAATCAGGGCGGCCAGGGTCACCGTATTCATCTCGATGCCGCAGACATACATGAGGCCCATCGTGATGGCCGTACATATCGGCACGCTGGAACTGGAGACCAGCGCCGTCCGCAGGGGGAAGAGGAGCAACATGACCGCGATGACCACGATGATAGAGAAGAGCAGGTCTCGAAGAAACGACATCACAGACTTGTCGACCAACTTAGGCTGGTTGGTGATGCGGTGCATATCCACGTCAGGCGGGATCTGCTGTCGGGTCTGCCGGATGACCTTCTCCACCTTCTTGCCGAATGCCACGATATTGTTGCCCGGGTTCATCTCCATCGAGATCAGCACAGCGGGTGAACCATCATATTTGACACAGCTCTTGGGCGCGGCATAACGCCGTTGGATGGTGGCGATGTCGCGAAGACGGACCACGCTGCCGGAGGGGTCCGCATAGACGATCTGCTCGCCCAGTTCATATTCAGACCGATAGGGTATGTCCAGGAAGACCATCGCCTCGCCCGCCTCGTTATCCACACTGCCACTGACGGTGCGCAGGCCCTGGGTGGCCAATTCCACCAGCAGGGAACGCTGACTGATGCCATAGGAGGCCAGGCGTTCCTGATCCACCAGCACCGCGACCTCCTCATTTTGCTGTCCCGTGACTTTGAGACGACCCATCTCGGGAATCGCACGCAAGTTGTCGCACAACAGGTTGGCATAGGTCTCCAGTTCCCTGGGCGTGCGATCAGGCGATTCCACCGCCAACAACATGGAGGCCGTATTGCCAAAGTCGTCCACCACGACCACCTCCAGCACCCCCGCAGGAAGAGAGGTCTTTTTGAAGAGCTGGAGGCCATGCCGGATTTTGGACCAAACCTCGTCCTTATGCTTGACCGAAGTGTTGAGTTCCACATAGATGTACACCGCTCCGTTCTCGGTGGTGGAATAGGTCAGCGACTTGTTGACTTCTTCGTAAGTGAACAGGAAGCGCTCCAAGGGCTTGGTCACCTGTTCTTCCACCTCCAGTGCGGAGGCACCGGGGTAGATGGCAGCCACCACACCCTGGCGGATGGTGAACTGCGGAAACTCATCCTTGTTCATTTGCGTCAGGCCGAAAATGCCGAACAGCACCAGACAGGCCACAATGAAGAAGATGATATTGTGGCTACGGATAGCGGAGAGAATATGGTTGGTTTTGCGTTTTGCCATGAGGACGATCGTTAGTTGGAAGAAGAACGGATGGTGACAGGGGCCTCTGGGTACAGTTTCTGGACACCGGCCGTCACGATGGTATCTCCGGCGCGAAGGCCATCCGTGACGAGCACGCCATTGGCCACGAACTCGGAAGCTTGAATCAGGATACGTTGGGCCTTGCCGTCACGAACGACCCAGACGCACTGCCCCTGGGGATGGGTCTGGACACACTTGGCGGGAATCACCAGTCCCTGACTAGCGACTGCCGGCTTGTTGACAGAGACCTTGCAGACCATGCCGGGGAGCAGTTCAGCGGGCGGACGCACAAAGACCGCCTTCACCTGATAGCTGTGAACCACGCGGGAGGCAGACACCCCGCACTCCGAGATCTTCACCTTCAGCCGCCGGTTGTTCAGGGCAGGGACGACAACCGATGCCGTATCCCCCACATGTATCTCCGCGATATCGTCTTCCGGGACAGAATAGGAAACCGACAATGTGTGGACATCCAGCAAGGTGACGGCCGGGATTCCCGGAAGGAGCGTAGCGCCAGCTTGCGCTTCACAACGGTCCACGACCCCCGCGACAGGTGCGTACAAGTCGCAATCATCCAGCTGTTTCTTGGCCATCTGTTCCAACGATCGGGCTTTGTCGAGGTTGGTTTGCATCTCGACCCACTTCACCTCGGCCACGCTACCCTGCTCATAGACCTGTTTCAGCCGGGCATAGGCATCTTCAGCCTGGTCAAGGGTTGCTTTGGCCGAGAGGTAGGCATTGCGGGCGCTCGTCTTGTCCACAGACGCCAACAGCTGCCCCGCGCGCACCTTGTCCCCCTCCCGCACATAGACGCGTTCAACCCTGCCACCCAGTGGAAAGCCCAATGAGAGAGAGAGATTCTCGGAGACCTCCCCCACATAGGTGCGGGCCAACGAACTACTCGCCGTGTCCACAATCATCACATCCACTTCGACAGACGAGATGGGCGTCGCAGCCTCGTGGTGACGACAAGAGGTCAACGACAAGGCCATCAGCAAGATCATAAAACAAGCAATATCCTTTTTCATCACTATCATCTACTATATATATTATTGTACAACATTTGAAGGGGTCATGCCATGATACTCAGGCATACTATAGCCGGCAAACTGAAAAAACACGCTGCTGATAATCAAATCTATGAGCATGCTATACGAGGCTTTGTATTGTTCGTATTTGTCTTCCACAAAGAAAGTATGGACCAGTCCGTTCAGGGTAACCTGCAGCATATCGGCAAAGGCGGCGGCCTGAAGCTCCACCGTCTCGGCAGGGTCTTGGGTGGGTTTGGCATACCAGACCTTCTTGAAAGAGTCGTGCTCCCACCGCAAAAAACGGGACATAGCATCATTGAGTTCCTGGAAGCGCAGATGACGATCGTGGATCATCTTGTCGCGCAAAGCGACGCGCAAGTTGTCGGCAGAGGCCATCAACTCCACGCGCAGGAGGAGATACTGGCGCAGTCGGGTAAGCACGCGCTGGCTTTCGTCCGCGACCACAGTCTGAAGAGTTTCACGGATATGCTCTATCTCTTCGGAGGCCATTTTGCTGAAGAGGTCCTCTTTGTTACGGAAATAGTTATATACGGAGCGTTTGGACTTATGTGCCTCGCGGGCAATCTCCTCCATGGAGGTCTTCTCGAAGCCGAACCTCTGGAAGAGGAGGGCAGCCACACGCTGTATCGTCTCGTCTGTTCTTGGTTTTTTCATTTTTGCACGCTTTACGTTTCAGCGTGCAAAAATACACTTTTTCCATTATGATGAAACGTTAATAAATAGAATTGTCTTTATGGTTTTTCTGCATATTGCCGCATCACAAACTGGATGTGGAAAGGTTGGAGGCAACGGAAAGAAGGAGGCACATCGCAGAATATCATGGAGGTGTTAAAAAGATTTTTTTGCATAAAATGATTTGGAATAGAAAAAAATGTATATTTGCAGGCTTTTTAGTATATACCGCAAAAGAATAATAAATGATTGATTTTCAGTCAGATATTTTCAAGGAATGGTTTACTGAAAATGCAGAAATAATTACTAATTTATACAAACTAACAAAAAAATGTCAGGATTAATAGGAAAGAAAATTGGGATGACTAGCATCTATGATGCCTCCGGCAAGATGGTGCCGTGCACAGTACTAGAGGCTGGTCCTTGCGTAGTCACGCAAGTCAAGACCATCGAAAAGGATGGTTACAGTGCAATCCAATTGGGTTACGACGAAAAGAAAGAGAAAAACACGACGAAGCCCTTGAAGGGTCATTTCGCCAAAGCCGGCACCACGCCGAAGAAGATCGTCCGTGAGTTCACCCGTTTTGAGGAGGGACACAAGAAGAGCTTCGGAGAGGTGTTGGATGTTACCATCTTCTCTGAGGGAGAGTTTGTCGACGTGAGCGGCATCTCCAAAGGTAAGGGTTTCCAGGGTGTTGTGAAG
>JAFYEU010000139.1 GCA_017544105.1 Bacteroidales bacterium | reverse complement strand
TTCATCCCGGTAGGCGGCGCCACAAGCGTGCATCTGACCTCCAACTGCACGACGCCCAACTTCCAGGGTAACTTCCTGCCTGTCACGCGCGAGGTGACTGACCAGGGCTTCGAGGCCACCTGGAAGGTGCTGTCGCTCAACAGCAGTCTGCGCAGTGTGATGACAGACTGGGAAAAGAGCTTGTGGTACGACAACGAGTACGAACCCGGTGAGATGTTCGGTGTGGAGATGCGGTTGCCCGTGGAGCAATACCAGCAGAACATGCGCTCCATCAAATACGCCTTCCTGATCATTGTGCTGACCTTTGCAACGGTCTTCTTCGTGGAGGTCCGTACGGGCGTGCGCATCCATCCGGTGCAGTACTTGTTGGTGGGTGTTGCGTTGTTGCTTTACTACACCTTGCTGCTTTCATTCAGCGAGCATGTGGTCTTCTGGGGCGCCTACGTCATCGCCTCGGTGATGACCATCGCGCTTATCACCATCTTCATGGCGGCCATCCTCAAAGCAAAGAAACCGGCCTTGTTGGTCGGCGGACTGCTGACCGTCTTGTACGGCTTTATCTATATCCTGATGCAGATGGAGACCTATGCTCTGCTGGCTGGCAGCATCGGACTGTTCATCATCCTTGCGGTGGCCATGTTCATCACGAGTCGGATCAAATGGTACAACTCATGATCCACTGCTCTGAGAAACGGACTGGCAATTGTCAGTCCGTTTTTTTATGGCAATGACATAGGATTTGACATGATAATTGCATATTTTTTATATCTTTGCACGCTGAAGATCAAAACGTTTCTGCGATTATGAGACTACGAGTCGTCATTCTTTTATGGGTTTGCCTAGTTGCCGGCGGGATTCTCTTCGCGCAAGAGAGTCCTTACCTCTCTCATGATATATCGGCACGGCTACGGCCCATGCCATCCGTGAGCAGCACCATGCTGAATGAGCTTCAGGATATATGCATCAGCGGCACTGTTTTGACAATAAAAGAAACCCAGAATAGCCAAACCAATCCGGAATATGACTTGTCTAGTTACTGTTTATTCGATCACAACAAAAATACGGCAAACACGTCCTCTACACCATTACTCCGAAGATAAATACCACTTTTTCGTATGATAGCACGGGGAGAGTTGTCAGTATTGACCAAGAAATCGTCAAAACAACCTATTATAAGAAAATAAAGAACACCTATTTTCAGTCCAAAAACGGCACCCTGATTAGACGCACGAAGGATCAGAGAAAATCCTCAAGACATTCCCTTAGAAAACCTACCTGTCAGTCCAGCCAACGCATCTATAACCGTTTCACCTTTGAAAACGGGCTCCCCATTCTTTGGGAACAGAAGGATGAAACGCAACCTGACTGGCAGAGAATAGAAGCCCTGCGCTATGATTCTCTGCAACGAATCATCAAGGTCTATCAGTATGGATCAAATAATTTACTAGCCATCACCACTTACACCTACGATGCCGACAATAGACTGGTAACGGAGACGATGTTCCCTTTCCTCGCAAAAAAAAGCGAACCTCCCATCCTGCAAAAACAATACCTCTATAATGACTCGCTGCAATACGTCCAAGTGATTGACCTCTTAAGCGACAGCATATCGGACTATCCTACAGACAATTGCAGCTTCACTTCACAATACGATCCCGAAGGGAGGTTGCGGATGATAGAAGGGGAAAAACTTGCACGGTTCAATCCCTACCCCAACCGGTGTTGCAGCATCACCAGTCTCATCGGAAAGATCACTTTCGACTATGACGACCATGGATCTCTCTATAAGAAATGCTATTACCGTGGAGACCATCTTGCCTACTCGTTGACTTGGAAATATGAGTATGATGAGAGGGGAAACTGGGTTAAATGCAGTTTATACGAAGGCAATCATCGGAATTGCAGTCGCGTGCGGAAAATCACCTACCGATAACCGGGAATCACCATTCTTTATACAAAGAGAGGGGCGGCATAGCCGTCCCTCTCGCGTTATTGTTACAACGAATGTAAGGTTTATCCTCTGAACGGGAAGTTCTTGCCGGGATAGATGGCCTGGCTGCCGAGCATCTGCTCGATACGCATCAGCTGGTTGTACTTGCAGATACGGTCGGTGCGGCTGGCGGAGCCGGTCTTGATTTGGCCGGTGCCGAGAGCCACGGCCAAGTCGGCGATGGTGGTGTCCTCGGTCTCGCCGGAGCGGTGCGACATCACAGCCGTGTAGCGGTTCTTCTGGGCCAGGGAGACAGCGTTGATGGTCTCCGTGAGCGTACCGATCTGGTTGACCTTGATGAGGATGGAGTTGGCCACACCCTTGTCGAGACCCATCTGCAGGCGCTTCACGTTGGTCACGAAGAGGTCGTCACCCACGAGTTGTACCTTGTCGCCGATGGTGTCGGTGAGCAGCTTCCAGCCGTCCCAGTCGTCTTCGGCCATACCGTCCTCGATAGAGATGATGGGGTATTTGGAAGTCCAGTTCTTCCAGTAATCCACCATCTGGGCAGGGGTGAGTTCCTCGTTGGTGGACCATTTGAGGCGGTACAGTTGTTTTTCGGTGTCAAAGAACTCGGATGCGGCGGGGTCGAGGGCCATGCATACATCCACGCCGGGCTTGTAGCCGGCCTTCTCGATGGCTTGCAGGATCACCTCCACAGCCTCCTCGTTGGATTTGAGGTTCGGTGCGAAGCCGCCCTCGTCGCCCACGTTGGTGGAGTAGCCTTTGCCTTTGAGCACTTTCTTGAGGTTATGGAACACCTCAGCACCCATACGCACGGCTTCGGCGAAGGTGGGGGCACCTGTCGGCATCACCATGAACTCTTGGAAGTCCACGCAGTTGTCGGCGTGGGAGCCGCCGTTGAGGATGTTCATCATCGGCACGGGCAGCACGGTGGCGTTGCAACCGCCCACATAGCGGTACAGGTCTTGGCCAGTCTCCTGAGCGGCGGCCTTGGCGGCGGCGAGGGAGATGCCCAAGATGGCATTGGCGCCCATCTCGCCCTTGTTGTCGGTGCCGTCGATCTCGATCATGCGGGCGTCAATGTCCGCTTGGTCACTGACCTCCATGCCTTCTATCTGTTCGGCCAGCACGTTGTTAACGTTCTGCACGGCCTTCAAAACGCCTTTTCCTAAAAATCTGGACTCATCGCCATCGCGAAGCTCCACGGCCTCGTGCACGCCGGTAGAGGCGCCAGAGGGCACGGCAGCGCGACCCATCGCGCCAGCTGCGGTATAAACATCAACTTCTACTGTGGGATTGCCACGAGAGTCTAAAATCTCTCTTCCTAATACTTTAATAATCTGACTCATTGTATTTCTTATTAATATTTAACGGGCGGCAAAGATACAAAAACCATCGGAACTGAACGCTGTTTTCCGTTGGAAGATGCAATTAAAATTGGCAATGATATAGGATTTGATCTGCTGTTTGTATTTCGGTTAATACGGATTGACACATGTCATAGTCGAATATGTGTGCATTTCAGATTGTTCTAATGAGCCGATACACAATATTTTCCTTGTCCGCACAAGCTGTGCGGACCCCCTATAATTCCCCTTCTTTTTAAGAAGGGGTGGCCGCAGGCCGGGGTAGTAACATGTAGTATTCCCATACCTTATAAGAAGATGACTTTCATCGACGGCATCAGAGACAAGGATGACTCCGTCCATAATCTTTTTGTGAATAAATAACCTCTTGTATCAAGTCTACAGAAGCTCAATGCAGACAATTAGGATGGCCTAATGGCCAATCTCTCATATTACTACCCCGCCCTCTGGGCACCCCTTCTAAAATAGAAGGGGAATTGTCGCCTCGTGGCACGGAAGTGCCACGGTATGATTATAAGAGATGCCGTGACTGTCCTATTTGTCTTTTTGTGTCTACGTCTATATCATTGCCATTATAGATTTGAAAAAGCAACTTGCGACCGAACTGAGGCATGCGTTTTTTTGCTACTTTTGCCGTATCAAATTCCTGCGAATCTTCTATCATGAACATGCACGGCATAGAACCTTCAACATCTGAATATGATAACCATGACGCCGAAAAGGTGATCTGCACCTGCCGCCCTGACAACAAGGGAGGATGCATGATCATGTTCATGCTGCTCATCATGGTCGGTTCTTCCATATATGCCGCCATCGCATCAAAAGACATTTACTTTGTCTTCGCAGGCACTCTTTTATGGCTGATCCCTTATCTTCTGCTGATTGACGATCTATGCTGGCAAATGTCGGGAGAGGAGACCATCTTCTTAACCCGAGATTTTCTGATCATCCGGCGGACGCACAAGATTTTCCATCGCAAAAGACGCATTCGGCTGTCCACCATCCGGAAGGTCGAGAAGTGGGAAATCTCCCTATGGCGCAGGCTCAACGAAGTCCCCTCCCTTACAGGAAGTTCCCAATGGACACTTTACGTCAGCGACAATGGCCTTTTCCGCTTCAAATTCGGTCCAAGGCTGTCGGAGGAGGAACAGGAGGAGGTCATTGGGAAGATTATGGATGCTGTGCGCAATAATAATGAGGTGAATATGATTACATCGGATGATAAGTAGTCGCCGTTTCATGTCGGTTTTCCCGCTGCTTCGACCTAAAGATTTTTGAACCATCCCAGACTCTTTATTTTTTAATAATCAATTATTAAGTATTAATAGCAAAGTTAATTTGTTTATAAAAACAATGGTGATATATTGAATTTTTTATATCTTTGCCGCCGAATATAAAATAAAAAATTATGGAACAAAGTAATCCTATTGATGAGGCCCGGAGGTATGTGGCCAATGCGCAGGAGATTATTGAGAAATCCAAGTATGATCCTGAGACAAAGTTATATAAAGACAAGAAATATGTCCGCATAGCAGGCGATACGCTGTGGAAGGGATGCCTGATTGCCTTGGATGCCGTGTTGCATGTGCGGCAGGGCAAAGGACGCCCATCCATCGAAAAATACAAGAAAGCCGCCGCCCAACGCGATGGAAAACTATTGCAGTATGTCAACACCGGTTACGAGACCATGCATCTGCACATGGGCTATGATGGTACAAAAAGCAAGAAAACCTGCGAAGGGGGCTTTGATTTGGCAAACACCATCATCAATCTCTGTGCAAAACTGTACCCCGGCAACCCGCTTTCGGATGCGTCGTAATCCTATTTCTTTCAAACTTCCCTTTCAGGCATCTATGCACGGGCACGCAATAGGCGCCGGTGGGGTATGGGGTGAACGAAAAATGTCACTTTCATTAATTTGATTCACAATGAGTTAAACGCATTTCGCTCTTGATTTGTTTGCTTTTATTTTGTAAATTTGCGGGCAACAACTTAAAAATTTTGAGATGAAAAAGAACGAGGCTGAACTTGTGAAAAATATCCATGTGGATGGATGTCCGTCGGACAAACCAAAAACACAAAATGTGAAGAAACAAAAAAGTCATTCTCCTGAACTGATAAGCAGACCTTTAGTCACTAGAGCTTCTCAGGAAAATGACGCTGCAAAAATACAAAAAATATTAGAAATTACAAAAGAAAAATTAAATAGTCTTGCCGAAAGTTATAAACAGGTCAAAGACCCGAAAGGGTTTATTTTTGATTTGAAAATAGCATTGGGTATGAACCCGAAGAGTGCCAGTGCTTATGCTGTTTTTGAAATAGGTGAAAACTAGATGAAAGTTTCCATAAGGGTCAGCAACCATCATGCAAACGCCGGGAAATATTTGGAGCATGACGCTAACGATTTCAATCTGAGCATTATGGTGTCAAAGAGGTGTCGTAAGAACACATTTCAAGCTAATCCGAGCGTAATATTGGAGGAGTATGTCTATATGGGCCGCCAGTTGGAGGTCGGCCATTCACGCCGCGTCCGCACCGCATGTCGGCCTGCCCGCCCGCGTGCTCTATGGGCAGATGCCTCCCTAAAGCACCCTAAGATTAAATGAAAACGATTGGTTTTGCCGTCGGTCTCATCTTTGTTGTGCCAGCATGTATATAACTCCCTTTTTTTAATATCAAAATACTATTTAGATTATTTTTCACAAAAGCAAACGAAGGAACAACAATCCGTGCAGCGGCAAAACTCATATCTCATTATTTTTTCTATTTTTGCGCCTTGTTTTTTTAACCTAGTAAAGATAAGAACTCTGGCAGATCGTTATGGTTTTTGTGTCCATCTATCGTTTTTTTCAAAAGCACAAGGCGTTACTATATAGTATTTTAATTGTCACTAGCCTTGTTTTCGTCTATTTCGGCACTAAAGTCCGATACGTGGAAGACCTTTCCCAGTTGCTGCCGTCCACCGAGACGCAGGAGAGCGGCCTGGTCTTCGGCAACCTGAAGGTGAAGGACAAGATCTTCATGGAGATGACCGGGGCGTCGCCCGAGGTGATGGCCGGCTACGTGGACGAACTGATGGACTCTGTCTTGACACAGCCCGACCATATCGCCAACACGCTGTACAAGCTGGATGTGGACGTGGCCCTCAACGCCCTCGACTATGCGTTGGCGCACGTGCCCTCCTTCGTCTCCCCCGACCTCTATCCCCGCTTTGACAAGGCCATCGCCCAGGCGGACGAGACCATGGCGAAGAACTACGACCTGGTAATGAACGATGAGACCGGGGCAGCCACCCAGATGGTCACCACTGACCCGCTCACCCTCCGAGAGCTGCTGCTGCCCGAGATCTCCGGCAGTATGGGCTACACCCTCATCGACGGCCATCTGTTCTCCAAGGACAGCACCACGGCCCTGATGTTCATCTCCCCCAATACGCAGTCGTTTGACTCCCGCTCCAGCCAAGCCCTGATCCAATA
>JAFYEU010000138.1 GCA_017544105.1 Bacteroidales bacterium | reverse complement strand
AAAGAGGACATGCACCGCATGGCCGAGGCCAACCGTGCTTTTGCCCACTTCAGATTCTAATTTTCAGGTAACATCAAGGTATAAGGTAAAAAGACAATGGCAAAGCAAGACTTACAACTCACGCGCAACATCGGCATCATGGCCCATATCGACGCCGGTAAGACCACCACATCGGAGCGCATCCTGTTCTATACGGGCAAGACGCACAAGATCGGTGAGGTGCACGACGGTGCCGCTACCATGGACTGGATGGCCCAGGAGCAGGAGCGTGGCATCACCATTACTTCTGCCGCTACGACTTGCGCATGGGAATGGAACGGGAAAAAATACAAGATCAACCTGATTGACACTCCGGGACACGTCGACTTCACCGCAGAGGTGGAGCGTTCTCTCAGAGTGCTCGACGGAGCAGTGGCCACCTACTCGGCTGCTGATGGCGTGCAGCCCCAGTCAGAGACTGTGTGGCGTCAGGCCGACAAATACAACGTGCCCCGTATCGGTTATGTCAACAAGATGGACCGCTCTGGAGCAGACTTCTTTGAGACAGTTCAGCAGATGAAGGACATCCTGGGCGCCAACCCCTGCCCCGTGCAGATTCCTATTGGCGCAGAGGAGAACTTCAAGGGCGTGGTTGACCTCATCAAGATGAAGGCCATCCTTTGGAACGATGAGACCATGGGCGCTGAGTATGATATCGAGGATATCCCCGCTAACCTTCGTGATGAGGCAGAGGAATGGCGTGACAAGATGCTGGAGAGTGCCTCCAACTACGATGATGAACTGATGGAGAAATACCTCGAAGGTGAGGAGATCACCGAGGAGGAAATCATTGCCGCCATCCGCAAAGGCACCGTATCGATGGAACTGACCCCGATGGTGTGTGGCTCTTCTTACAAGAACAAGGGTGTGCAGCCGCTGCTCGACTATGTATGCGCTTTCCTTCCCTCCCCGATTGATGCCGTGAACATCGTGGGCACCAACCCGGAGACCGAGGCTGAGGAAGAGCGCAAGCCGTCGGAGGATGAGCCAACAGCCGCCCTGGCATTCAAGATCGCCACTGACCCCTATATGGGCCGCCTGGTGTTCTTCCGTGTCTATTCTGGCAAAGTACAGGCCGGTTCCTATGTCTACAACCCCCGTTCGGGTAAGAAGGAGCGTATCAGCCGCCTTTTCCAGATGAACTCCAACAAGGAGATTCCCATGGAGTCGATCGATGCAGGTGATATCGGCGCAGGTGTTGGCTTCAAGGATATCCACACCGGAGACACACTCTGCGATGAGGGACATCCCATCGTCCTCGAGTCGATGACATTCCCCGATCCCGTGATCGGTATCGCCGTGGAGCCCAAGTCTCAGGCCGACGTAGACAAGTTGGGCATCGGCCTCGCCAAACTGGCAGAGGAAGACCCCACCTTCACCGTACGTACTGACGAGCAGAGCGGACAGACCATCATCTCAGGTATGGGCGAGTTGCATCTCGACATCATCATCGACCGTCTGAAACGCGAGTTCAAAGTGGAGTGCAACCAAGGCAAGCCACAGGTCAACTACAAGGAGGCCATCACCCGCACCGTGGAGATCGAGGAAGTCTACAAGAAACAGAGTGGCGGCCGTGGCAAGTATGCCAAGATCCTCGTGCAGGTAGGCCCTGTGGACGAAGACTACGATATCAAGGCCAACGGTCCGTTGCAGTTCGTCAACGAGGTGAAAGGCGGAAACATCCCCAAGGAGTATATCCCCTCTATCCAGAAAGGCTTTGAGTCGGCCATGAAGAATGGCATCCTGGGAGGATATCCCGTTGACTCTCTCAAGGTGACTGTGGTGGACGGCGGATTCCATCCCGTGGACTCCGACCAACTCTCGTTCGAGATTGCTGCCATTCAAGCCTATAAGGACGCGTGCGTGAAGGCTGCTCCGGTGCTCATGGAGCCTATCATGAAACTCGAGGTGGTCACACCCGAGGAGAACATGGGCGATGTGATCGGAGACCTGAACAAGCGCCGCGGACAAGTGCAGGGCATGGACGAGGCCCGTTCCGGCGGACGCATCGTCAAGGCGATGGTTCCGCTCTCGGAGACCTTCGGTTATGTCACCGCCCTGCGCACCATCACCTCAGGCCGTGCGACCAGTTCCATGGAATATGATCACCACGCACCGCTGTCAAGTTCCATCGCAAGGACAGTGCTGCAGGAAATCAACGGACGCGCCGACCTGGTATAAGAAAAGATGACTGCGGCCCGTCTTAGCGTATGACTCTTAAGCGGGTTCGCGGTCACTCAATAAATCATCAATAACAAAAACAACATGAGTCAGAAAATCAGAATCAAACTGAAGTCCTACGACCACAAACTCGTGGACAAGTCGGCCGAGAAAATCGTCAAGGCCGTGAAAGCAACAGGTGCCGTGGTGAGCGGTCCGATTCCCCTCCCCACTCACAAGCGCATCTTCACAGTCAACCGCTCCACCTTCGTCAACAAGAAGGCTCGCGAGCAGTTCCAACTCTCCGATTACAAGCGTCTCATCGACATCTACAGCACAACAGCAAAGACTGTCGACGCGCTGATGAAACTTGAACTCCCCAGTGGTGTGGAAGTTGAAATCAAAGTATAGGAGACTACTCAGAGAAATTAAAAAGTTGCCTTTGGCAACATACTTACAAACATTTAGCCAACACAATTGAAATGCCAGGATTAATTGGAAAGAAAATCGGAATGACATCCGTTTTCAGTGTCGACGGCAAAAACGTGCCGTGCACTGTTATCGAAGCTGGTCCTTGTGTCGTGACTCAGGTGAAGACCAATGAGAAAGATGGTTACAGCGCCTATCAACTCGCCTTCGGTGAGGCAAAGGAGAAGAACACCACCAAACCCCTCATGGGCATCTTCAAGAAAGCCGGCACAACGCCAAAGAAGCACTTGGCCGAGTTCAAGTTCGACGAGGAGTACAACCTCGGCGACACCATCACCGTTGAGATCTTCAACGACTCGATGTTCGTCGATGTGACAGGTACTTCCAAAGGTAAAGGTTT
>JAFYEU010000137.1 GCA_017544105.1 Bacteroidales bacterium | reverse complement strand
GGGCTGACCCCATCAAAGAAGAACTGACCGAACTCTTGGAAAAGGAGTTTTCATTGCCCTATTTTGAGTTTGTCTATGATGAGCATTGGGATTTGGGTCATGGCTGGTCAGGGGATATGTGATGATTATCGCATCACCTTTAGCAGGTATTCATTCGTAATTTCCGCCGGACGGTACGGGCAGACGGTGAAGTTGTGGTCGTAGTAGTTGAGCAGGTGGTACTCGCTGTTGGTCCATATCTGGTGGAAATGCTCGCTGCAGGTGTAGGGCACCAGGCGGTCAGCATTGCCATGGATGATGCAGACGTTGCCGTGGTAGTTGGCCGCTGTCTCAAAGATGGGTAGGGTGGAGGCTGTCTTCAAGTATCTGTATCCGAGGGCGATGCCGTTGTTGAGCGCGAGACTGTCGGGCATGTCAAGGGGATCGAAGTCGATGCCGAAGAGGTTGCCGCGCACCACGTCATCGCGAACCGAGGATGCTGGCGCCAAGAGCACCAGAGCCTTGATGTCTTCCGGATGTTTGCCCGCCACCATCGCGGCCACCACCGCGCCCTGCGAGTGGCCCACCAAGGCGATGTCGTCCACAAACCGCAAGTCCTGAGCGTAGGCGAGCACCTGCTCCAGGTCCTCCATCTCGTTGGGGATGGTCATGTCCACAAACTTGCCCTCGCTCTTGCCATGCCCGTTGAAGTCGAATTCCAGAACTGCGAAGTCGTTTTCCAGATAGTAGGCGATACGCCGCATCAGTGAGAAATCATGGTCGCAGTTGAGCCCGTGGCATAGGATGACGAGGTCGCATCGTTGTCCTGCCTTCAGCTCTGGTTTGTACAATCGGGCCCACAGCTTTCCCTTGCTGCCGTCAATGGCAAGCGTGTCATATTTTCCATTGAACGGGAGTGCAGCACTTTCCACGAAATTCTTGTACAGCATATTCTCAATCTTATACGACAACACCGTGCTCACCAGCACTTTGCCGTCGGGACCGATGAGGTAGAGGGAGGGGATCCAGCGCACGCCGTAGGCCTTGGCCACCTCCGACTGGTTCATCCGTTTCAGCTCGCTCACCTGCGGGTAGGGGACACCGGATTGGGCGATGTAGTCCGTCCATTTCTGCTTGTCGGTGTCGAAGGAGACCCCGAGGAACTCCACCCCCATTTCGTGCCATTTGTTGTACATCCGGATAACCTCGGGCATGTCTTTGCGACAGTCGGGGCACCAGGAGGCCCAGAAGTCGATGACGACATACTTGCCTTTGGCAAAGTCGCTGAATTGTATGGTCTTGCCATCGGGAGTCTGGAGTTTGAAGTCGGGTGCGGAGGTGCCGGGCTTCAGCATTTCTGTCGCATATTTGGTGTCCAAGTCGGGAATCTGTGCCTGAAGACAGAGCAGGGCTGAAAGAAACAGCCCGGTAAGCATGATTCGGGTGATGTTTTTCATGACAAGCAGTTTTATCAAAAAATCAGTTCAGACGGCAAAAGTATAAAAAAGCGGGAAGAGAAAAGACCAGTCTTTCAGATTTTTTCAGGGGAGGTATCTTTTTTTTGATGAATGTCCGGTATCCTAAAATTAAATATGTATCTTTGCACTCTCTAAAAATTGATGTTATGAGTTTTTTTGGATTTGAAAAACCTGAACCACGGGAGTTTAACTACAAACCCCGTTTTTATGATCCGGACAAGGAGCAATCTACGGGTGACAAGCAGACGGATTTTGCCAATAAGTTGCATCGGGAGTGGAGCAACAAGCGTCGTCATCATGCCAATGACAATAAGTTCGCATGGTTGCCCATCATCACCATCGTCTTCTTTGCGCTGGTGCTGGCGTTTGTCTTCTTCAAGTTTTTCGCTTAATCAGGCAGGAGTGCGCGTATGAGTGACATTATCAAGTTGCTGCCTGAGGCGGTTGCGAACCAGATTGCTGCCGGGGAGGTGATCCAGCGGCCGGCATCGGTGGTGAAGGAATTGTTGGAGAATGCGGTGGACTCTGGTGCCACGGAAATCCAGCTGATTGTCAAGGATGCAGGCCGGACGTTGATACAGGTGATCGACAACGGGAAGGGCATGTCTTTCAACGATGCCCGTCTGTGTTTTGAGCGCCACGCAACCTCTAAGCTGCGAACCGCTGACGATCTTTACCGTATCCAAACCAAGGGTTTCCGCGGAGAAGCGCTTGCCTCCATTGCGGCCATTGCCTATGTGGAGTTGAAGACCAAGCAGGCGGAGGACACCATGGGCACGCGTGTGACCATCGAGGGTGCGGAGGTCTCATGCCATGAGCACTGCGCGACCCAAGATGGCACCTCGATAGCCGTCAAGAACCTCTTTTTCAATGTGCCTGCCCGTCGCAATTTCCTGAAGTCAGACAATGTGGAGATGACCCATGTTGAAGAGGAATTCTATCGGGTGGCGCTGATTCACCATGAGTTGGCTTTCACGCTGTTCCATAATGGAAAGATGCTCTATCACCTGACGCCCAGTAACCTGAAACAGCGGGTGGTGAATATCTTCGGTAATTCGTTTAAAGACAAGCTGTTTCCGGTGGAGCAGGAGACCGACATCATGAATATCCATGGCTTTATTGCCAAGCCGGAGAATGCCAAAAAGAAGAAGAGCGAGCAGTATATGTTCATCAATAACCGCTATGTACGTCATCCGCTGTTGAATTATGCGGTGGAGCAGGCCTACGCCCAGCTTATCCCGCAAGGCTATCGGCCGGCCTATTTCATTGCCATTGAGGTGGATCCCGCCAATGTCGATATCAATGTGAGCCCCACTAAGGTGGAGGTCAAGTTGCAGGATGACAAACTGCTCTTTGGCTTTGTGCATGCTGCCGTCAAGAAGAGCCTGGGCACCATGGAACTGTCTCCCCGGATAGACTTTGAGCTAGACCCTATCTTTGAGCTGCCACAAAGGCCTTCCGACCGTCCCATCGTGCTCCCCACCGTGGATCACGACCCTAACTATAATCCTTTTGACTCCGTACCCCAACATCGGGGACAGTCGTACGATGCCTCCAAGCCCTATCAGTGGAATGAGCGGGTGGATACTGGCCGGTGGAACGATTTTCTGCAAGGGCTGAAGACAGAACAGGTGGAGCACCGCTCGCCCGAGCAACTGGAAGCCAATCTGATGCCCGACAACTCGCAGCAAGAGTGGGAGATACCTGATGATTTTCCCTATTTTATCGTTCAAGATCGTTTTCTCTTCCTGATGCTCAATGGGCGTGCCATGGCGATTCATCTGGCCAACGCCCGCGAACGGATTCTCTTTGACCGGAACATGAAGGCATTGATGGATACGCCTATCAGCGTGCAACAGAGCCTGTTCCCCATTACCGTCACGCTTACGCCTGCACAGGCTGATCTGGCTGAATCCTTGAAGTCGGAATTCTTGCAGATGGGTTATGAGCTGGAAAAGATAGACCTGACTCATTTTGCCGTCAACGGGACCCCTAATGATGAAGATGGGGAGGGGGATTTGCAGACCGTTATCACGAACATCTTGGATGAGTTCAAAAGTAATGCCTTTTTGCACAAGACCGACAAATATCAGAACATTGCCCTCTGTATTGCCAAACAATACCGGAGTCGGCCAATGCCCCTGCAGTCGGCTTCTGCCGTGGCGGCGCTGTTGCGTCAGCTTTTCGCCTGCTCTTGCCCGACCGTTTCGCCTTCCCAGCGGAAGATAATCTATGATCTTGACCCTGCCAGTCTGGAAAATCTCTTTTGAAAATGCCTAAGATTGAGGTTCAACATATAGATTTTCAGTACCATAACGCCAAACTCTTCCGGGATCTCTCTGTGACGGTGGAGGAAGGGGAGTTTTGTGCGGTGGTCGGGCCCAACGGCTCGGGTAAGACCACCTTGCTCAAATGTTTGGCAGGATTGTTGCCCCTGACGTCGGGACGCATTTTGATTGGTGGGCGGGATGTGCACGACTATCCACCTCGGGAGTTCGCCCAGATGGTCTCTTTCGTGCCCCAGCACCAGGATCATATCTTTGACGTGTCGGTATATGAGATGGTGATGATGGGGCGCAATCCGTATCAAAAACCTTGGCAATTACAATCGCCTGAGGATGAAGAGATTGTGAATCAGGTGCTGGAAAAATGCCATATCTCATCCTTTAAAGACCGCAATATCAGTGCCTTGAGCGGCGGTGAGTTGCAGCGCACCTTGATTGCCCGTGCCATGGCGCAGCAGGCCCCGATTATGTTGTTGGATGAGCCTCTTTCCAACCTTGATGTCTCCCATAAATTTGAAATCATGGACATTCTGGCGGAGTTGAATGCTACCGAAAAGGTGACGGTTCTCATTGTGATTCACGACTTCTCCATGGCCATCGAGTATGCCCATCAGACCATCCTGATGAGGTCGGGAATGCTGCTGGCGCACGATGATGCCCGAGCGGTCCTGACACCTGACAGACTTCGGGATTGTTTCTTCTTGGATGGATCGTTGCAGGTCAGCGAGCAGGGCCTGGTGACGAGGAAATCGTTATAAAGCAGTTGGTATAAACGTGTTATAGGTTTTCTGCAGGGCGGGCTAGGGAATGTTAAAAAAAAATGTACTTTTGCGCCCTCAAACGGAGAGATGGCAGAGCGGTCGAATGCGGCGGTCTTGAAAACCGTTGAGGGTCACACCTCCGGGGGTTCGAATCCCTCTCTCTCCGCCAACCATGTAGAGACGCAATGCATTGCGTCTCTACTTTTTTTCCTACCAATGAAGCTAATAAAACAGGTACTGCTTGGCCTTGTTCTTCCAGTCCGCCTCACTTTTATATCGGGTGAAATACACTTTCACATCCGCTTCGGACGAATAATCTGTAAAATAGATAATCTATTAATTCCTATCTTTGCCACTCAAAAATAACCAACGATGGTCATCCTCTTCAACAAACCCTATGGCGTGCTGAGCCAGTTCACTCCCGAGGCGGGACATCCCGCCCTTGACGGGTTCGGCTTCCCTCCCGGCGTCTATGCTGCGGGACGGCTCGACCACGACAGTGAGGGCGTCCTGCTGCTGACTGACGACGGCCGGCTCATCAAGCGGCTGCTGGATCCGAAGAACGCCCACCCGCGCACCTACCTCGCCCAAGTGGATGGCGAAATCACTGACGAGGCACTGCAGCAGCTGGCCAAAGGGGTCGTCATCAAGGGTTACCGCACCCGACCTTGCAAGGCCGAGCGGGCACTGCCGCCGGAGAACCTCTGGGAGCGCGTGCCGCCCATCCGCTATCGCG
>JAFYEU010000136.1 GCA_017544105.1 Bacteroidales bacterium | reverse complement strand
CGCATCAACGTCAGCGGCCTGGCCGACGGCATGTACTATGTGCGTGTCACGACAGACAGTGGCGTGGTGACGAAGAACTTTGTGAAGAGATAGGCTGGCTGTTGGCTGTTAGCCATTAGCTATTGGCTGTTTCTATTACCCCGGCCTGCGAACACTCCTTTTGCCAGAAAGGGAATTGAGTTTTCGCGAAGATGCCAGTTCCCCTTCCTGGGTGGAAGGGTGCCCGCAGGGCGGGGTTTTTATATGCGATCGTGTAACAAAAAGGCTGCTTTAATCGTCTATAAGATGTGAATGTGGACAGGAACGAGGCGAAGGTCTTCATTTTTTTCTATCTTTGCAGGCACATTGTCCATAGTTACCTGTTAGCTCTTTAATATCTCGTCTGTAATCGTTGAAATGGAACATTTTTGCCCGCTATCGGATAATGGAATTGTAAGAAAAACATTGTTTATTTGCAAAAATAATCATAGTTCTAAATTGATAACCGGAAGTCCTTATATTAAAATGTCGAAAGACTCACCCTTTTATACTTTTTCCGTTGTTTTGCGTGGGGGAATGTTCTCTCGTTGTGCTCATCTGCTATGGATGGCGATGCTGCTCATCGGGTGGATTCCCGCTGCCCGTGCTGCCAGCCATCCAGCGCTCCCGCTCACTGACGTGCACCGCACCTTGGGCGATACCACATATATTCAAACGGGCATCTGCACCGACCAGCTTCCTTACACTTGGAACGGCATCGTCTTCAACCAACCCGGCACGCAGTCGGTGATGCTCACCGCCTCCGATGGTAGCGACAGCCTGGTGGTCATGACGCTACTGGTGGGCGAACCCGTTTACCTGACGCTCTATGGCTCTGGCTGTCAAGGGCATCCCTATACCGAGCATGGTTTCAACTTGCCCCCTGACAGTCTGGCGAGCGGCACAGAGCTGACGTTTGTCCGCACAGCACCCACCCCAACGGGCTGCGACAGCATCATCACGCTCCACCTGAGCCTGACGCCACAGCCTACCATCGTCTCCTCCCCCGACGTTATCCTGGACCCCGGACAGAGTGTGGCGCTTACCTGTACGGGTGCCGACTACTACGTGTGGTCCCCGGCCGCCAATCTTACCAACACCACCGGAGAGCAGACCGTCTGCTCTCCCGACCAGTCGATGTATGTCTTCGTCTCCGGCTACAACACGGGTATCAACCTCATTGGCAACGGCGATTTTGAGTTGGGCTCCACTGGTTTCACCAGCAGCTATACCCTCAACAACAACCTCTGGGGCGAGGCGACCTACTACGTGGGGAGCAACGCCCAGAACTACCACTCCGATTTTCGGGGAGCCACCGACCACACGACTGGCAACGGCAACTATATGATCATCAACGGGGCCACTTCGCCTGGCACCGTGGTTTGGTCGCAAACCATCCCCGTGACGCCATACACCGACTATGCCTTCTCTACGTGGGTGACCTCTGTGTGTCTGAGCCCGTGGGCGCAGCTGCAATTCAGCATCAACGGCCAGCAGCTTGGCAATGTCTTCACCGCCCCCTCCCAATATGGTACCACCAACACCTGGGAGCTGTTCTACATCGTCTGGAACAGCGGCACCAACACCCAGGCCACCATTTCCATCATCAATCAGAACACCGCCGGTGGTGGCAACGACTTCGGCTTGGATGACATCTCCTTCTTTAAGCTGACCAATTGTGGCATTACCGATACCATACAGGTACTCGTGCGCCATTTTGAGGATACCGCCATCTGTTCCTATAACCTGCCATTTTCTTGGTATGGCGTCAACTTCACCGAATCTGATTCTCTGGAGCATATCGTCGTCAACCCCTATGGGGTGGACGATGCGGTGGTGATGAATGTCGAGATTGTGGAGAGCATGAACCCTGACCTCGGCGAAGACATTTACCTGTGCCAAGGCGACATGACAGTGCTGTCGCTGGACAGTGTGCCGCAGGATGTCTCTATCCTCTGGAATACCGGCGATACTACCAGCAGCATCTATGTGCTTGCGGACGGCGTTTACGATGTGAGCATCATCGGCACCTCTTCCAATGGCCGATACCAGTGTGCCGGGCACGACACGGTACGGGTAACCTCGGTGCCCCAGCCCCAGATCGATTTCGAGTCTGGACCTCTGCAGGGTTGCGTGCCCCTCTCGGTGCACATCACCGACCATAGTACCCCCGACTCTTGTTACTATGAGTGGTATCTCTATGATGCGAACGGGCAGGTGGCGTATGCATCCATCGATGCGAGCCCGACCTTCGACTTTACCGAGCCTGGGGTCTTTTCGTTGTTCCTCCGGATATCCACGCCCTACGGTTGTGTCGATTCCCTGTATGTGCCTCACTTCATAGAGGCTAACTTCCAGCCTACCGCGGATTTCGAGGCCTCTCCCGAGATCTCCCTGATGGCTGAGACCAACGGCGAGGTAGTTTTCACCAATTATGCCGATTCAGTCATGTCGTCAGGCGCAGGTGTCATCTGGGACTTTGGCGATGGGACGATGGATAGCACCACTTTCTCGCCCGTGCATACCTACACGCAATGGGGCGACTATGTTGTGACCCTCAACATCGTGACCTCCTCGGGCTGTAATAGCGAGATCGCCCATACGGTGGTCATCGAGCAGGACCTGGTGTTCCCCAACATCATCACGCCGAACGGGGACGGCATCAACGATGTGTTCGCGATCCAGAACCTGAACACGAACATCAACGAGGAGGATCCTGACGAGTACCGCACCAACAAGCTGTACATCTACGACCGCTGGGGCAAGCAGGTGTATGCGGCCAAGAACTACGACACCTACGCCCGCGATGGGCAGATCACGCAGGGCGAACAGGTCTTCGACGGCGCTAACCTGAGCGACGGGGTCTATTATTTCAGCTTCTACTACAAGGGCAAGGCCAAGACGGTGAACTATAACGGGTCGTTGACGATCATGAGATAAGAGTGATCAGTGATCGGTTGGAACCTTGAACTTTGACTATGACAATGAACTTTGTCCCCGTCATTTCTTAGTTTCTTAATTTCTTAGTTTCTTAGTTCTTCTTTGTGCCTTCGTGGTTCCTCCCTTTGTGCCCTTGTGGTTATCATTTCATCAGTATCGTATTTTTTTTGTCGGAGATAAGGCTAAAAATGTTACTTTTGCCACTTCTTTATACTTTACTATGGTGAAGAGTTTTTTTAAGAAATCTATATGGTTTTGGGGCCTGTTATGCATGACCCTGACACTATCGGCGCAAGAGTACGTGACATTGGAGCAATGTCAGCAATGGGCTATCTCTCAGACATCTGCCAATGTACAGAAGGATTTGAATGAGCAAATTTTGAAGACCAAGCTGAATAACGAGTCCTCCTATCTTTTCCCTAAGCTTTCCATCAATGGCCGTTTCTCGTACGGCAATGTGGACGTCACCTATCCGCATCCTTGGACGGAAGATGTCAACGTGGCCCGGATGCAATACCATATTGGGCTCGATTTCGAGCAGGTGATCTTTGAAGGCTTCCGCATGCACTACGGACGTCAGTTCGCCCGCCTGCAGAACGAGGCTGAGATCGCAAAGATAGATTTGTCGCTCAACGAGATGAAGGACAAGATCGTCTCCATTTATCTCAACTTGTTGATTGTGGACAAGCAGATGGGCATCATCCAGTCGGTGCAGAACACTTACGCCGAGCAGATCAAGCGGCTGAAGGTGATGCTTCAGGAGGGTGTGATTCCGCAGAATACCTTGTCGCAGCTGGAGGTGGAGGCGCTCAAGATGCAGCAGACCCACGACGAGTTGCAGGCCAACAAGGAGTCGTTGGTGTCCACCCTGGAAATTCTGACTGGCAAAGACTTCTCGAATGCGGAGTTCCTGGTGCCTGAGCTGCCGGATGTTGCCAACTTGGATACGAATGCCCGTCTGGAATACAAACTGTTCGACAACCAGATGAAACAGATGGATTTCCAGCGCAAGATATATCTCTCCAACAGTCTTCCCAAGGTCGCCCTCTTCGCCACGGGCGGATATGGCCGTCCCGACTACCAATTCTATCTGAGTCGCCCAGACTGGTACTACCTGACGGGCGTCACCGTGAAGGTGCCTTTGATCGACTGGGCTCGCAGTTCCGGATTCGGAAAGGTGATTGATATCCAGAAGGAGGTGCTGGCCAGCCAGGAAGCTGACTTCCAGAAGTCTAACATGATTTCCATCCAGGAGAAGCAGAATGAGATTGCGCGTATCGAGAAGCTGTTGCAACTGGACTCTTCCATCACGGCCAAGTATGCGGAGCTGACCGATACCTATTCCGGTCAGCTGGCCAATGGAACGGTCACGGTGTTCGATTACATCAAGCAGCATAATGATGAGTTGCAGTCGCGCATGAACCAGGAGCTGCATCATATCCAGTTGCTGAAGGCCAAGTATGAGATGATGGCATTAAAAGGCATTTTGTAGTGAAATAATCAATTATCAAAATAAAGAAAGATGAACAAACTGTTAAATGTTTCCGGTTCCCCACACGTCCACAGTGGCGAGTCCGTGCAGAAGATCATGGTGTCGGTGATTATCGCGCTGATGCCAGCCTTTGTCGTGTCGATCTTCTATTTCGGGCTTCCGGTGATTACCCTGACCTTGGTGTCTGTGGGCTGTTGTGTGCTTTTCGAGTATTTGATTCAGCGCTTTATCATGAAGGTGCCGACGACGATCAGCGATGGTTCCGCCATTGTGACGGGTCTGTTGTTGGCCTTCAACGTGCCGGCCAACCTTCCGATCTGGATGATGGTGGTAGGAGCATTGGTCGCGATAGGCATTGCCAAGATGCCCTTCGGCGGACTGGGCCACAACCTCTTCAACCCGGCGTTGGTGGCGCGTGTCTTCATGCTGATCTCCTTCCCGGTGGCGATGACCACCTGGCCAGTGCCGACCCCCATCTGGGGCTTCGCGGATGCCGTTACAGGCCCGACCCCGCTGGGCATCCTCAAGGAGAGTGCCGCTGTCAACATGGGTGAGATGCCCCGTTATCTCGACCTGCTGGTGGGCCAGATGGGTGGCAGCTTCGGTGAGATTTCCGCCATTGCCTTGCTGTTAGGTGCCGCTTACCTGCTCTGGAAGCGCGTCATCACCTGGCATATCCCCGTTGCCTTCATCCTCACAGTCTTCATCTTCTCCGGCATCTTCTATCTCATCGATCCGACCCAATATGCCAACCCGTTCTTCCATCTGCTGACGGGCGGTCTGATGCTGGGTGCTTTCTTCATGGCCACGGACATGGTGACCTCCCCGACGACCCCATCGGCGATGCTCGTCTTCGGTGCCGGCTGCGGTCTCATCACCATCATCATCCGTCTCTTCGGCGCCTATCCGGAGGGCGTCTCCTTCTCCATCCTGCTGATGAACGCCATGGTGCCCCTGCTGAACCGTTGGTTCAAACCCAAAACGTATGCCAAATAACCCTTAAAACCATTTCAATATGTCACAGAAAAAAGAACCGTCATTATTACGCCTGGTCTTGGTGCTGACCCTTATTGCCTTGGTTGCGGGGTTGGCGCTGACGGGTGTCTATGCCCTGACCAAAGAGCCTATTGAGCAGGCTCAACTCCAGAAGAAACAGCGCGCCCTCATGCTGGTGATCCCAGACTTCAAGGGCGAGATGATCGACACGGTCATCAAGGACGACACCGACACGGAGTTGCCCGTCCATATCGCACTCGACGACAACGGCTCCATCTATGGCGTTGCCGTGGAGACCTACACCAAAAAGGCCTTCTCCGGCCGCTTCGACCTGATGGTCGGCTTCAATGCCAACGGTACCATCACCAATACCGAGGTCATCAAGGCCAGCGAAACCCCTGGCTTGGGTGACAAGATCAACAAAGACAAGAGCAACTTCGCCGAGCAGTTCAACCACAAGAACCCCGCCGACTTCAAGATCTCGGTCAAGAAAGACGGCGGTGATGTGGATGCCATCACGGCGGCTACCATCTCTTCAAGAGCCTATTGCGATGCCGTGAACCGCGCTGTTGCCATCTATAACCAAGTAAAGGAGGTCTATCATGAGTAAGCTGAACATATTAACCAAAGGTTTCTTCAAGGAGAACCCCAGTTTGATCCTGGTGCTCGGTACCTGTCCGACCCTGGCCGTCACCACATCCGTCAACAACGCCCTCGGCATGGGCGCAGCCACCACCTTCGTGCTGCTGATGTCCAACATCCTGATCTCCATGCTGAAGAATGTGATCCCCGACAAGATCCGTATTCCCTGCTTCATTGTCATCATTGCCACCTTCGTGAGTATGATCGACCTTATCATCCAAGGCTTCCTGCCGGCATTGTCCGCCAGCCTGGGTGTGTTCATCCCGTTGATCGTGGTCAACTGCATCGTGCTGGGTCGTGCGGAGGCCTTCGCCAGCAAGAACCCTGTCTTTGACTCTCTGCTGGATGGTCTGGGCATGGGTATCGGCTTCACCATCTCGCTGGTGCTCATCGCCGCCGTGCGCGAGGTGCTCGGTGCGGGCTCCTTCATGGGCTTCACCTTTATCCCGGCCAATTACAATATGCTGCTGTTTGTGCTCGCCCCCGGCGCCTTCATCGTCTATGGCTTTGTGATGGCTGCCGTACGCCAGATCCTGAATAATGTGGAGGCCAAGCGCAAAGCCAAACAAGCTAAAGCATAATCAGCGTTGAACATAGGTATAAACATTGAAAAATAGAAAGTTATGGAATATATCTTAATGATTATCGGAGCTGTCTTGGTGAACAACATCATCTTGGTGCAGTTCCTGGGTATTTGTCCTTTCCTGGGCGTTTCCAGCAAGGTGAACACCGCCCTCGGCATGGGCGTGGCCGTCTTGTTCGTGATGACGCTGGCCACCCTGGTGACCTCCACCCTGCAGATGTATGTGCTGGTGCCTTTGAATATCACCTACCTGCAGACCATCCTCTTCATCTTGGTCATTGCCTCCCTGGTGCAGATGGTCGAGATCGTGCTGAAGAAGATGAGCCCGTCGCTGTATAAGGCGTTGGGTGTCTTCCTCCCGCTGATCACCACTAACTGTGCGGTGCTCGGTATCGCCATCAAGGTGACGGAGCAACCGGTCATCGCCAGCCATGGTTTCTCCATCCTCGACAGCACCCTCTATGCGGTGGCTATCTCCATCGGCTTCATCGTGGCTATCGTCCTCTTCGCGGGCCTGCGCGAGCAGCTCGAGTTGGTGGAGGTGCCCAAAGGGATGAAGGGTGTGCCCATCGCACTCCTGACCGCCGGCATCCTCGCCATGGCCTTCATGGGCTTCTCTAATCTTGTATAATCTAAAATCGCTCTCAGAAACTCGTAATCCCGTATGCAACAAAAAATATGCTCTCTGCTCGGCGCCCTCTGCCTGACCTGTTTGCTGATGACGGCGCCTGCACAGTCTGAAACTCCCTTTAAACTGACCAAGTTCTCACTGGAGGCCCGTGCCGACTTCGACTATTTCTTCCATCAGTATGACCAGGTCTCTTTGGAACCTGCTATAGACCATCAATTCGGCTTTAATGGCAAGTATTTCAACCTGCTGTTGGGCGGTGACCTGGGGCATGACTTCTCCTTCTTCTTTCGGCAGCGTATCATCGCCCACCCGGGGAGCGTCAGCCTGTTTGACAACACCGACTTCCTCTATCTGCAGTACAAGTTCCACCCGCGCTGGCATGTGCGTCTCGGCAAAGAGGCCCTGCCAGTGGGCGGTTTCGAGTACGACGCCCCGCCTATTGATGTCTATTACTATACCCAGTATTGGGGCGACTTCTACTGCTTCCAGCTGGGTGCCTCCCTTTCCTATACCGACAAGAAAGAGCAAAACACGCTCACCTTTGGCTTTGGCAACTCTCCCTACGTGCGCACTGCCGCGGATTGGAAGGACGGCCTCATCGGATTCAACTTTCTGTGGAATGGTAACTATAAGCATTTCAAGACTTTGTATTCCGCCAACCTCTATCGCCGAACCACCGACAACCAGTGGGTCAGCTTCATCGTCTTGGGCAACAAGCTCACTTTTGACAAGGTGGGTTGGTATGTGGATTTCATTCATAAGACCTACGATTTTCATGAGTGGTTCCAGTACTATCTGATCGTCAGCCGGTTGGATGTGCAGTTGTACAAGGGACTCAACCTCTTTGCCAAGGGCGGCTATGAGTATAATCACGGTGATGACCCTTGGACGATGACCTTTATGGACGAGTCGTTTCCCTCCTTCGGGACCCATTATTTCTATGGCTTGGGACTGGAGTTCAGCCCTCTGAAGGCTCCTAATGTGCGTTTGCATGGTTATGTGGCCATGGCGCACATGACCGATACACAGTCCCATCCCCAAATGGAAAGCCGGACACTCAATGCCAACCTGGGGGTTACCTGGAAGATAGATTTTCTCAAGTTTTTCAAAAAACAATATTCGACTCAAAGTGAGAAAGATTAATTTTAGCAAGTTGAAGAAGATAGACTTCGACAAGGTGAAAGAGATCGATTTGAAAAAAGATCTGAAGAGAGTGAAAGAGGATCTCAAGATGACGCCTTATCGGAGGAAGCTGTTGAAGGAGATGATCATCTTCTCGGTTATCTTCTTTGGTTTCTTCGGTATCTTGGCCACCCGGATGACCTTGCCGAAGATGCTGAACTCTTTTTTGCAGACCGCCTACCATCTGTTGATGGAGACAGTGTTGTATATCATGGCTATCACCGTGATGATGGGTGCCATCAGCAAGCTCTTCATGGAGTATGGCATTGTGAAGCTGATGGAGAAGCTGCTCCGTCCGCTGATGAAACCGTTGTTTAATCTGCCCGGAGTGGCCTCCTTGGGAGCGGTGATGACCTTCCTGAGCGACAATCCCGCCATCATCACGCTGTCCAAAGACCGTAACTTCAGCCAGTATTTCAAGAAATACCAGTTGGTGTCGCTGACCAACTTCGGCACCTCATTCGGGATGGGTCTGGTGGTCTTGGCCTTCATGATCGGTCAGGGATACAGTGCCGGTGCTGGCGTGGGCCTGCTGGGTGCCTTTATCGGCTGTATCGTCTCCACCCGTTTGATGCAGCGTTTCACCCTGAAAAGTTTTCCCGAGCTGGACACCCCTGTGTTTGACAAGATGGAGGAGAAAGAGAAGGTGCAGGAAGAAAAAGTGGAGAAGCAAGGGGTCTTCATCCGTACCTTGAATGCCATCTTGGATGGTGGTATGAGCGGAGTGGAGATCGGTATCTCCATCATTCCTGGTGTGTTGGTTATCTCCACCATTGTGATGATGCTGACCTTTGGCCCGAGCGCCGATGGCACCTATACCGGTGCCGCCTTCGAGGGCGTGCCGGTCATCACCTACCTGGTGGGCAAGATTAACTTTATCTTCAAATGGCTCTTCGGCTTCACCCATGCGGAGCTGATTGCCTTCCCGATCACCGCCTTGGGAGCAGTGGGCGCTGCTTTGGGTTTGATTCCCAAGTTCGTCACCTCCGGCATCATCGACAACAATGCCATCGCTGTTTGCACGGCCATGGGCATGTGCTGGAGTGGCTTCTTGAGCACGCACGCTGCCATGCTGGACTCTCTAGGCTACCGCAAGCTCATCTCCAAAGCCATCACGGCGCATACCATCGGCGGCCTTTGCGCCGGCATCGCCGCCCACTGGCTCTATGTGCTTTTCACTCTCTTCTAAAATTTAGGATATACTTACCATATATAATATTTTATATCTTTGCACTTTCTTAATCCGACAGACGTGAACGAACAGGACATACATCTGGTCAAGCAGGCCTTGCAAAAAACCAAGAAGATCTGTGTGGTCTTTCACTTCAACCCTGACGGGGATGCGTTAGGCTCTGCATTGGCCTTGTACCATTATTTCAAAGAGGATGGCTATGAGGTGACAGTGGTCTCTCCGAATGCTTTCCCGGATTTTCTGAACTGGATGGATGGCAGCGACCGGATTGTCGTGGCGCAAGAGCATCTTGTCAAGGCCCGCAAGGCCATCAAAGAGGCGGATATGCTCTTTGTGGTGGACATGAACGCACCCCACCGCGCGGGTCAGGATCTGCAGAACAGCATTGCCAAGTTCGTGGGCTTCAAGGTGCTCATTGACCATCACGTGCAACCCGAAATCAACTGCGATGTGATGTACACCACGCACCTCACCAGCTCCGCCAGCGAGTTGGTATACAATTTTCTATACCGATATATGACGCCAAAGAGACCGGTGAGCAAAGCCATCGCCGAGGCGCTCTATGTAGGCATTATCACGGACACTGGTTCCATGGCCTATGCCTGTGACCATCCAGATACATATGAAGTGCTGGGCCGTCTCATCGCCGCCGGCATCAATGGCGAAGCTATCCACCAAAAGGTGTATAGCAACTATACCGAGAGTCGCCTTCGCCTGATGGGTGTCGCCTTGACCCACCTTAAGATCATGCCAGAGTACGGCGCCTCCTATATGTATCTTACCAAACAGGAACTGATTGAGAATAATTTCCAAATAGGTGACACTGAAGGCTTTGTCAACTATGGCATGACCATCAAAGGGGTGGAGTTCACGGCATTCTTTGTGGAGCGTGATAACCGCATACGGGTCTCCTTCCGCTCCAAGGGCAAGGTGGATGTCAACCTTTTCGCACGTGACCACTACAATGGCGGCGGTCACCACAACGCTGCTGGCGCCTTCTATCATGGTACCATCGAAGAGGCTATCGCACATTTTGAAATGACCGTCCGCGAGGGCAAATACTGATACCCATGATGAGATTTTCCCTGTCATTCTGCCTTTTGTTTGTGCTGCTGGTCATTGCCGGCTGCCGAAAGCCTGCTGCCACCGGCACAGTAGTGACGAGCTCCCAAGAGCCTCAGGAGGATGTGGAAGCCCCATACGTGGAAGGAAACAAACGCATCATCCATTTGGAGACCGAGGAGATAGAGCAGTTCATTCAACGTTATGGATGGAAAATGGATAAGACCGGCACGGGGCTCTATATCCAAATTCTGGATGAAGGTAAGGGCGATCTGATCAAGGAAGACGACATGGTGCACTTGCAATACCAGACCTTTCTGCTTTCCGGAGAAAAGATCTATGACTCCCAAGAAGACGGGGAAAAGGTCTTCAAGGTTGCCAAGTCAGAAGAGATCAATGGTTTGCACGAGGCTGTCCGTATGTTGAGGCCGGAAGGCCGCGCGCGGCTGGTCATTCCCTCCTATATGGCATACGGTGTGGCTGGAGATGGCGACAAGATCGATGGCCGAGAGCCTGTGGTGATGATTGTCCACGTGATGCCATCATGAACCTGTATAGACCTTTTTCGATTCTCATTTTCTTATCACCGTCACGCTTCCTGTCACATCCCGCACTTCGTGGCCGCGGCTCTTGTAGCGGATGAAGACCACATAGACCCCGTCGGGCACGCCCGCGGCGTCCCAGCCCCGGTCCATGCGCCGCGTCATGTACTGCGCCATGCCCCAGCGGTCGTAGATGGTCATCTCAAAGCTCTCCACCTCGTCGGGATAGGCGAACACCGGCCGGAAGAGGTCGTTGAGGCCGTCGCCGTTTGGGGTGAAGCTGTTGGGCATCCAGAGCTCCTGCTCGCAGGGCTCGTACTCCACCGTGATGTCGTCGCCATGCGTGAAGCACTGGTTGGAGGCGGTGACGCTGTAGGTGCCCGGGTATCTCACGATGTAGGTGGGCTGCGTGCTGCCGTCCTGCCACTCGTAGTCGCAGAAGGGGTTCTCAGTCGACAGCGTGAGGGTCCTGCCCTCGCAGATCGTGGTGTCGGGACCGAGGTCCACGGTGAAGTCCATGAGGTAGCCTACGTTGACGGTGTCGGAGGCGCCGAGGCAGTGATCGGTAATGACGACCCAGTACTGGCCGTCCTCATAGACGGTGTAGGTGGTGTTGGTGCTCTGGTCCTGCCACACATAGGCGGCGGGGTGCGGCTGGGTGGCGTCCAGGAGGAGGGTGGCCAGCTCGCAGAGGGTGGAGTCGTTGCCGAAGTG
>JAFYEU010000135.1 GCA_017544105.1 Bacteroidales bacterium | reverse complement strand
TGTGCAACATATCCAGCCCAGTTTTGATAGATTTCTGGATGCAGCGTATCTCTTGTGGTTTCAACCATTGTCGGTTGTTTGATCTGGGCCATGGCGAAGGTCACTGTGAAAAGTGCCAGCAGGGCAAGGAGAATGGTCTTTTTCATATTTCTATTTGTTTATTGTCGTTTTTAGTCTTTCAAGCATCCGATAGGCACAACATATACACCATCGTCACGACGATAGGCGACGTTGCCGATGCCAACGAGCACCATGGCGAACGACGGCTTCTTCATCTTGGTGGTATCTATTTTGTTAGCGAGGGCCTTCAATGTCTTCGCGCCCTCTTCAATGAGCGTTTGTCCCCCGATTTTAAGCTCAATGAGACCATAATCACCATTACGCAGATGCACCACAGCGTCGCATTCCAGTTTGTCGCTGTCGCGATAATGATAAACCTTGCCTAGCAATGCATCGGCGTAAGTCCGAAGGTCGCGGATGGCAAGAGCCTCAAAAAAAAGCCCGAAAGTAGTGAAGTCACCCAACAAGTCGCTCGGACCAAGCTGCAAGATAGCAGTGCCTATGGAGGGATCGGTGAAATAGCGTGTGTTGGAGGTGCGCACAGCTGTTTTCGACCTAAGATTGGGGTTCCAAGCCTCTGACTCTTCAACGACAAACAATTTTGCGAGCGCATTGACATAGGAGGAAATGGTATCTGTATCCATCACATGAGGCTCGTTGGCGGCCATGTCGGCGGCAATAGTCTCAAAAGTGGCCTGAGTTCCCTGATGACGGGCATAGGAGCGCATCAAACGGGCCACTCTCTCAGGACTGCGTCGGACCTTGTCAACACGAGACATGTCTCTTTGGGTAATGGCATCACAATAGTCGTATGCCTGGTCTAAAGCGATCCCTTTTTCCATTTCGGTTGACGCCGGCCAACCACCTCGGCACACAAGAAAAGCGATATCCTCACGAGTCAATCCACATTGCGCATATATCTTCTCCGGGGCGCCGAACAACGCCTTCAAGCTGACAGTGCCGTTCGACTCGCCCGACTCGAACAAAGACATGGGTCTCATCCGAAGCCATGCAAAACGTCCCGTTCCCGAATGATGGCGTTTCTT
This sequence comes from Bacteroidales bacterium, assembly GCA_017544105.1. Lineage (GTDB taxonomy): Bacteria > Bacteroidota > Bacteroidia > Bacteroidales > WCHB1-69 > F23-D06. Next base: position 8,733 of record JAFYEU010000135.1, on the reverse strand, counting down.
TCTCTCATCATCTTCATCTTCGTCTAAAGGAACCGAGGAGCCCGTCAAGATGAAGTGGCCGTTGCCCTCGCGGTGGTCTGCCTCAAAACGGATGGCATCCCATAGCTGGGGAGCCAATTGCCATTCATCAAGAAGGCGTGGCGTTTCTCCCCGCAAAAGGTCCTGTGGCGCCAAGTCAGCTGCCACCAGATTCTCCTTTATTTTACTCGGATCGTCCATATAGAGGACACTCTTGGCCTGTTGCTCGGCGGTGGTGGTTTTCCCGCACCATTTCGGGCCTTCAATCAGATTTGAATGCAAAAATATAAAAATCGGGAAAATATGGGAAAATTTTTCGGGAAAAAACAAGAATTCTGCTCGGCATTTTATTCCACCACCACTTTCCGGGTCTCGTTGGTCGTTCCATTGACTAGTCGGATTAGGTACATGCCTGATGGCAGCGTGAGCGTCAGTGTAGTCTTGCCATCGAGGTCACGGTCGATAACCGTCTGACCCAGCAAGTTGAACACCTTCAGTCGGCCTTCGCCCTCCACCGTAACGGCACCATTCGACGGGTTTGGATAGACTCTAAAGACAGCGGCCTCAATAAAATCGTCATTCACATCCAGGATCTCGTAGTTTTCCACGAAGTTCGACATCACCGTGCCGCCGCCATATTGTGGCTTCACATAGGCCCTCACGAAGAAAATGGAATCCTGAATGCCATGAGGCAGGTTTACGTAATAGTAGCCGAAATAGCTATCGTACAACACCAGTTCGTCAACGATGCGCGTGTTGAAGTCCGTGAGGTTGTCGGCCGTCCATAATTCGTAGCGGCTTACGCTGTTGTTCACATCCGCCACCTTGTAAGGCGTCCACTGCACCCAATATGTGCCATCCACGCCAGGCCCCAGGTAGGCGGCATTCATCGTCTGGTAAGAACGGCCCAGTTCCGACTCGTCGCCGCACATGTCGATCGCCGACAGCTTGTAGCGGTAGGTGCGCTCGTTGGAGCTTACCGCATCGATGAAATGCTTGTCGTGATAATCGGCCGAACCAACCAGATCCCATTGGTTGGTCATGCCTTCACGGAAGACTTTCACCTCGTCGATATAAGGGCTCTCGTCGTTCCAGCACAACATGTTGTTGCCGCTCATCGTCAGTGTGTCAGCAGTGACCATCGGTGACGACCCATCCATGAGCGGGGGCGTCAGGTACGACACCGTGGTGGAGGCCAAACCTTCACAGCCGTATTCGTTGACTGTCTGCACCCAGTACACTCCTGGTTCCGTCACCGTCAAGGTGGCGCCCTGTGTGCTGTCGCTCCAAAGATAACTCTGGAAGCCACTTACCGGATCAAGGGTCACGGAGCCGCCTTCGCAAAAATAGGTATTTGCAGGGAGAGATGGAGCATGTTCGGGATATTCCCCGGTAATGGTCACCTGATCCGTAACCGTGTTGCCGCAGGCGTCTGTGACGGTCACGCCGTATGTACCCAACTCTGTGATGTCGATGAAAGGCGTCGTTTCGCCCGAAGTCCATAGGTAGGTATAGTCATCCTGAGGATTCGTTTGCGCATAGAGATGATGTGTTCCAGAGCATTTCAGCATTGTGTTTTCGGGCCAGGGTTCTGTAGGTGGGATGCCAGAACTAAAAAAAATGTTGAAGAAATCAACATAGAATCCATCGCATCCATTGTAAGACCATTCACCTTGATTTGCTCTGGTTATAATTAATGGATTGTCAGGGTAACTCTGTCCATTATGAGCCCAAGTGAAATAATTACAACTGCTTTCACCGTGTAAAGCTACACCATCGTAGTTATCGCAAAAGTAATATGTGTGATAACTTTCTAATGAGTGTATGTCATACACGTGATAATAATTTTGTGCTTGCAAAAAAAAGCAGCACAAAATCATGACAATAATTAAGCATGATTTTTTCATTTTTATTTCCTTTCCTCTCTAATTCACCACCACTTTAAGTGCCACGTTGCCTAGTTTCAAGATATAGAATCCCTTAGTAAGTTCCATCGTGGCAAGGCCCTCCAAATTTGTCTCCTTGATGACTTGCCCGAGCACGTTTGTGACGGCGAGTCGGCCTTCGCCCTCCACCGTGAAGGTGCCGTTGTTCGGGTTTGGCCAGACCTTGAGGCCAGTGGCGTTGGTGCCATCGCCGCTCAGGTCGCCCACATTGTCCAGGTCCGGCAAGGGGTTCTCAACCTTGTTCGAGTACGACAGGACCTCCATCCCGCCGTCCTTGCCGCCCGTCAGCTTCCCGATGCCGCCTTGGTAATACGCATCGGGGTGTCGGCCTGGCAGCAGGTACGCCTGCGTCGAGGTCGGCAGCACCACCTGTTCCCCGTCAACCTCGAAGGGATGCCGCACACCCTCATGGTCCACCGTGTACAAGGCATACACGTATTCCTCCCCGTCGCGACCATCCAATTCCTTCTTGTTCGACTGCATCACACTCTTCATCGTCAGATACCAGCCTCCGCCAGGCGCGGGCTGAGTACCCATCATCATGCCGGGGATCATTTCTGGGTATAATTCATTATCACAGCTATCTACATACCATGGTACGTAGTTCCAAATAGTATCTAAACCAAAGTGTACTTCATCATCTCGCCATGACCAATGTCCTGGTGTGACTTGGTGACCATAGACTGGAAGCCAGTTAAGAGTGTCTAATGACCTTAAGATACCTATGAATGTCTGTTCTGGTGTGACTGTGCCACTGAAGACGGCATGATTAGATGAATCTATCTCCATGGTGAAGTCGTCGATAGGTACAGTCCAGTCCTTGATATTGAACCAGATGGAGTCGGTGCCGGAGTTGCCGATAGAGTCCCAGACGGTTACTTTTAGGTAGCCGGAAGTGTGGAATTCAGCATATATCGATGGATCATTAAGATTTCCTCCTATAGGGAGAAAGTGTTCATCTACTTCCCAAAGGTATTGGGAATACGTTTTTGACAGTGAAAAGTAGTGCCATACTACACAAACACATCCATTTTCAGGGTATCGGGGATGTGAAAAATGTGTTGTATCCCCATCCCATTCTACGATAATTTCAGGGTAAAGCGTGTCACGAGTGGTCTCAAGCATAGTAGTGTGCTTGGTCTGTGCGCTGGCCAGGTTTACCGCGAAGAGCACCAGCAAAGCGAGAAGTATGGTCTTTTTCATTTTCATCGGGTTGGTATTTAGGGGCAAAGATAAGAAAAAAAGACATTACGAAAAAAATCTCAAAAATATAACTCGGTTTCATAAAAATTACTATTTTTGCAAACTAAAAATACGAATTATTAAGATGATTAGTTCGCAAAAAAACATAATGCTGGCCTTAATGGAATCTCCGAGGACTGCTTTTAGCACGAAAACCATTGCCTTGATGCTGGACGAGGAAAGAGACGGTTCCCTTACAAAACGTCTGAATTACTACGTCAAGAAAGGACTATTAGCCAATCCCCGGAAAGGCATCTACACCAAGGCAAACTATAACCCTGAGGAGCTTGCCGGATTGGTGTTCGTGCCGTCATATATTTCCTTGGAATATGTGCTTCAAAAAGCTGGAATTGTATTTCAGTATGACTCCGCCATCACATCTGTCAGTTACTTGAGTCGTGAAATCGAGATGTGCGGCCAAACATTTCGATACAAACAGATTAAAGACAGCATCCTATATCGGTTGGAAGGAATCGAACGGCGTGACAACATAAATATCGCCTTGCCAGAAAGAGCTCTGCTGGACATGATGTACCTGAACTCTGAGTGCTATTTTGACAACCTCAATCCGATAAGCAAGAAACGTATTATGGAACTGCTCCCTATCTACCAATCGCACAGATTGAACGAAAGGGTCCAAAAACTGTTCGAATAATAAAAAACTCTTGATGAAGTATGGAACGCTTCACGATGAAGCTCTAAAATTCTTCGGTCCCATTTTTGTACTCGACTATGGTCAAGACGAAAGAAAACTGAAGGTTGAGATATCGAACCGCAAATATGACAACCACTATGAAATTAAGAACCTGTTGGGCATCGAGATGAAAGTGCTTACCCAGCCAGACATGTTTGCCCACAAACTATGTGCGATGCTCGACCGGAACGAAATGACAGGGCGTGATGTGTTCGACTGTTGGTTCTTTCTTAAGTCACACACTCCGATCAACGCAGGCATTGTCGAAAGCCGAACAGGCATGACTCTGTCGGATCATCTTCAGCGATGTATAGAAGCTCTGGAAAAAACCAATGACAATGTCATCATGAACGGTTTGGGAGAGTTGACAAGCGGTGAGACGAAGCGATTCGCTAAGACAAAACTTCGAAAGGAAACGATAGATTTGTTGACGTTTTTCAGAGCTTTTCCAAATCTTACTCCACCACCACTTTCCGGGTCTCGTTAACCATACCGTTGACCAACCGAACGAGATACATGCCACTCGGCAAGGTAAGCGTCAACTTGCCGTCCATGTCAAGGTCGATAACAACCTGGCCCAGCAGGTTGAACACCTTCAGTCGGCCTTCGCCCTCCACCGTGAAGGTCCCGTTGTTCGGGTTCGGCCACACCTTGAGGCCAGTGGCGTTGCTGCCGTCGCCGCTCAGGTCGCCCACATCGTCCAGGTCAGGCAAGGGGTTCTCCACCTTGTTCGAGTACGACAGGACCTCCATCCCGCCGTCCTTGCCGCCCGTCAACTTCCCAATGCCGCCTTGGTAATAGGCATCGGGGTGCCGGCCCGGCAGCAGGTACGCCTGCGTCGAGGTCGGCAGCACCACCTGTTCCCCGTCAACCTCGAAGGGATGCCGCACACCCTCATGGTCCACCGTGTACAAGGCATACACGTATTCCTCCCCGTCGCGACCCACCAACTCCTTCTTGTTCGACTGCATCACGCTCTTCATCGTCAGGTACCAACCGCCGCCAGGCGCAGGCTGGGTGCCCATCATCATACCAGGTACCATTTCAGGATACAGTTCATTATCACAGCTATCTACATACCATGGTACGTAGTTCCAAATAGTATCTAAACCAAAGTGTACTTCATCATCTCGCCATGACCAATGTCCTGGTGTGACTTGGTGACCGTAGACTGGAAGCCAGTTAAGAGTGTCTAATGACCTTAAGATACCTATGAATGTCTGTTCTGGTGTGACTGTGCCACTGAAAACGGCATGGTTAGATGAATCTATCTCCATGGTGAAGTCGTCGATAGGTACAGTCCAGTCTTTGATGTTGAACCAAATTGAATCAGTGCCGCTATTGCCAAGTGAATCCCATACAGTCACTTTTATGTAACCGGGGTTAGTAAATGCACACCCTATTCTTGGTGCTGTAAGATCTCCACCCATCGGGAGAAATTGTTCATCCACTTCCCAAAGGTATGAATTAAACTCTTCGATAGTGGTAAACATACCTTCTACACCACACATAAATTCCGTTGATGGATGTGTGAAATGAGTATAAATGCCACCATACAAATCTATAACAATTTCAGGATGTAGTGTGTCACGACTTGTCTCAGGCAAAGTATTGTGCTTGGTTTGGGCACTGGCAAGGTTTATCGCGAAAAGCGATAGCAGGGCAAGGAGTATGGTCTTTTTCATTTTCATCGGATTGGTATTTTAGGGGCAAAGATAAGAAACTTAATTTTAAAATGTAGGTTCGTAACGTCAATACAGCAATCCAAACATCCATAAAGGAATGCGGTTGCCGTGTCCAATCTCAGTGTTGTCAACAGCTAGATAGCTGTCGGGTTCGTCTTTAATCTGGTCAAATTTCTTTCCTTTTCCGCCCACCTCGAAAAGATGCTTGTGATCGACAAAAAAATCGCCTTTATGGGGATAGCTCACCGTAGCTACAGCGGCAAATTGGTTGATGAAGAAAGTCTCGCGCAACGTGCCCACATTGGCGCTGCCGGCAAGCGCATACATCAAATTTGGATCGTAAAGATAAATCTTGTCTGGTTTGGTCATATTCCGAAACTCCTTCGTCTCTGCAGAAAGCAAATGAAGCAGTCCGGCTCGTTCCAACATGTACAACATCCTCAATCCCTGTTCGCGATTCGTCTCAAGAATGGCATAAAGCTCATTCATTTTGGGTGTCTGAGGCACATGCTCAGCCAAGATCATCAGCATGCGTGACAGTTTCAATATCGTAGGATAGGTAATCTCCTCCACAGCAGGGACATCCTCGTAAAGAACCGCATGGACAGCATGCTGCAACCGTTGTGAAAAACCATCGAAATCACGCTTGTAGAAAGGATAGCAACCGTATCTCATATACTTCTCGAACAAAGGCAATATCTTGACACCTGATGTGAGACGCATGGCGATGGAAGCGTGGTGAGACAACAACTCAGACAGCGCTATGGGGTGCTCATCCACTACACCCTCAAAGGCAAGGAACTCCCTGAACGACATCACATTCAAGGTGTAGTCGAGCAAACGTCGCGACAGGTCGCCTTGACTCGAGTTGATCTTCAACATGGAAGAACCCGTGAACACCACATGCAAGTCGGGATACTCATCGGCGATGTTCTTCAGCAGGGTCTGCCATAAAGGATATTTGTGGACCTCGTCGATAAACAGATGTGTACCACCATGACTATAGTGGTATTCAACCACCTCAGTAAGGGAATGATTGGCAAACCAAAGGTTGTCAAGCGACACATAAAGCGCCTTGTCGGGATTGTCGGCAAAGTCGGAATCTGTTAGATTACGGCGCAAAGATACAATAAAAAATCATATAAAATTCTTTTTCTTTAAATAAAAGACTTTTTAAAATTGTTTTTACTCCACCACCACTTTCCGTGTCTCATTAATCGTACCGTTGACCAGTCGGATCAGATACATGCCGCTCGGCAGCGTGAGCGTCAGCTTGCCGTCCATGTCAAGGTCGATAACAACCTGGCCCAGCAGGTTGAACACCTTCAGGCGTCCTTCGCCCTCCACGGTGAAGGTGCCGTTGTTCGGGTTCGGCCAGACCTTGAGGCCAGTGGCGTTGGTACCGTCGCCGTTCAGGTCGCCCACATCGTCCAGGTCAGGCAAGGGGTTCTCCACCTTGTTCGAGTACGACAGGACCTCCATCCCTCCGTCCTTGCCTCCCGTCAGCTTCCCGATGCCGCCTTGGTAATAGGCATCGGGGTGCCGGCCCGGCAGCAGGTACGCCTGCGTCGAGGTCGGCAGCACCACCTGTTCCCCGTCAACCTCGAAGGGATGCCTCACGCCATCATGGTCCACCGTGTACAAGGCATACACGTATTCCTCCCCGTCGCGACCCTCCAGCGCCTTCTTGTTCGACTGCATCACGCTCTTCATCGTCAGGTACCAGCCGCCTCCAGGCGCGGGCTGCGTGCCCATCACCATGCCGGGAGTCATTTCTTGTGGGTAGAAATTTCCGCAAGAGTCCATGAGACTTACTTTATAATTCCAAATGGAGTCTTCTGTAAAGTAAACCCTTGGATCACGATAAGTCCAAGGACCCTCTTGTAAAGGGATTGCATCTCCTAAGTACCAATTTAAGGTATCTAATGATTGACGGTAACTTAATCTACAGTGATCACTTGTGGCGGTGCCACTGAAGACGGCGTGATTTGTGGAATCAAGCTCCATAGTGAAGTCTGGCATAGGCTCGATCCAGTCCTTGATGTTGAACCAGATGGAGTCCGTGCCGGAGTTACCGATAGAGTCCCAGACGGTTACCTTTATGTAGCCAGCATGAGTAAAAGCACAAATTACTCGATAATCGGTTAAATCGCCTCCTATCGGTAGAAATTCTTCATCAACTTCCCAAAGATACTGTGAATATTCTTCGAAAGTGCGGAGTATCCCATCAAATACACATCTGACTTCTGTTTCGGGGTGCTGAATGTGAACATAGACACCTCCCAGTAAGTCTTCAACGATTTCAGGATAGAGCGTGTCACGACTCGTCTCAAGCATGGTAGTGTGCTTGATCTGTGCACTGGCAAGGTTTGCGGCGAAGAGCGCCAGCAAGGCAAGGAGTATGGTCTTTTTCATTTTCATCGGATTGGTATTTTAGGGGCAAAGATAAGAAAAACTATTCCACTCCCCTCCTAGTCTAAATTATTTCTCAGATTCCTTCATCTTGGTTTGGACTTCGGAAATCTTCTCTTTCATTTTGAAAGTGAGAGGATGATCCTCGCCAAAAACGGACAAATAGATTTCCAGCGCCTTGTTGTCGTATTCCATCGCCTTGTCGTAATCGGCGATATAATCCGCAATAAACAATGCTGTTTCGTCAAGCCATTCCAAGTTCGTCGTATCAAGGCTCGACCTTAATTCCAAAAAATAGGCTGCCGTGTCGTTCAGAAAGAGAATCTCCCGTCATCGGCATTCACCAAAACGGCGGTGCGTCCCTGCACTGAAACTTTAGTCTTAACAAAGTCCTGTTGTGTCTGGGCGGAAGCGATTCATTTGTTTCATTGCCTTACTTTTTCATCTTTTCTTCGATTTCGGAGATATCGGCCCTGACTTCCTTAGTTTTGGCATCTTCGGAACCATAGGTGGTTTCATAAATCGACAAGACCCGATTGTACTGTTCCAATGCCTTGCCGTATTCTTCCATGCTCGAATAGCTATCCCCGATATTATAGTAGATCATGGCCAGGTCAGGATGACTTTCTCCGAGAAGTTTTGTTAGTATGGTTTCGGCTTTGTTGAAGTATTCCAAAGCTTTGAGATATTCCCCTTTAGAATGATACACGGTGCCAATGACATTGTAATCCGAAGC
>JAFYEU010000134.1 GCA_017544105.1 Bacteroidales bacterium | reverse complement strand
TATGGAAATATTGGAAATCAGGATCCGAAATCGTCATATAACCATCCATTTTCTTCAGGATGGTATTCTCGACGCGCTCAAGCTGTTTCTTGTTCACCCGATACACCATCTGCATCACAGGGTTGGACTCGTTATCCGCCAAGCGCTCCCAAATCTGGTGCTCGATATTGTGCATACGGATGACGACCTTTGCTTTGCTGAACTTTCTTATTACATCCAGATAAGGGGTTACATAAATGGATTCAAGATGGATGATATCGAACGTCTCGTGCTTCAGGATATGCTCCAATTTGGAAGCCATATCTTTGGTGTTAAACCGCTCGATATGATACGATTTTCGCATGAAAACGGAGCGTATGCCGTCCATGATATGCGGAGTTGTATCGATGAATGCAGACTCAAAGCGTGTCTTCTGCAGGTAATCGGCAGGAAAAGCATCTATCTTGACAGGATGTTTCTGTGTCTCCACCGCGACCACACGCACTTCTTGTCCGCTCTCAAGCAGACCGCGCGTGATGTTGTGCATGGCGATACATCCGCCATCTACCTGCGGCAAAGGGGGCTTATGACAAAGTTGAAGAACTTTCATTTGATTTTTTTCGGAATATTTTAAAATTTTTGATTTTTTCTACCAAACGGGTATAGGTCTCCGGCGAGAGCACTGCAGAGTCGGTGGTGGCATGATACGTCAGGAACACGCAAATCGGCAGCAGTACAAAGGAGGACAGGAACATGCCGAACCAAACCGGCATTGGACTGTTTTTGGCAATCTTCTCTCCCATAATGGAGATGGCAAAATAGAGTGTGAAAAAGACAACGGTGATAACCAACGGAATGCCAATGCCGCCCTTGCGGATGATGGAACCCAACGGTGCACCGATGAAGAAAAACAGCAGACAAGCTAACGACAAGGAGAATTTCCGGAAAAACTCAATCTGGTAGGACCAAAGTTGAGATGTCCGGAACGACATGTCCTGAAATGAAAACCGAACCGCGAAATTGGCCGCGTGGGCCCTGCTGTCTGCCGTTTGCAAAATGCGTGGCATCAATTCCGGCGATACCTTGCTCAAATCATAATGGCGGGTCTGCGTGGTGATTGTATCAAAGTTCGTATCATTTTGAATCATGTTATGATAAAAATACAAGTGTGCCAAAAAGGCATCAGATGCTGAAAATGCGAAATCCTTGATCTCAGCTTTCAAAGTGTCGATCTTTTCATCCAGCTGACCAATGGACATAGCCGTGGAATGGCTTTGAAACAGGCTCTCGTCATTGTTGCCCATGCCGGAGAACTCTGACAAATCAAAACGCTTGTACTGCCTGCTGAAAGTAGCCCGCGTTAACGGATACTTGTTGACGGAAGAGCGTTCCGATGTGTATGACGCTTCATCCCAATAGGAGCCGTCATACAAGGTAAACATGATATATTTCTTGTCGGGAGTCATCTTCATGGTTCCGCTTTTGGCGTAAGTCACCGTAGTGTTGCCCCTGTGCTTGGAGTGGTCATAAATGAGCACATCCTCGATAGTTTCGCCATCCGCCTTTTTCTTCCCCACCCGGATTGTGTAATTGTCGAAGCCGTAATAAAAGACGCCTTCATCGATGTTGAATGCAGGCTTCTGTTCCTGGATGTCGAACAGCAGCATGCGCAGTTTGACAGCGGAACGGGGGATGATTTCGTTGGAGAACTCAAAAGCGACCACTGCGATAATGAGTGAGAGGAACGCCAGGGGGCGCATCATCTGACGGATGGAGACACCCGCCGACTTCAACGCTACAATCTCGTAACGTTCGCCCATATTGCCAAACGTCATCAGGGAGGCCAACAGTACCGCCAGTGGAAAAGCCATGGATGTCAAGGTGATGGAGGCGTAGAAAAGGAGTTTCAGGAGCACATTGATCTCCAGTCCCTTTCCGACCAGTTCATCCACCCACTTCCACAAAAACTGCATCAGCAGGACGAACAACGCCACGAAGAAGGTCAGGATAAAGGGCCCGAGGAAGTTCTTACACAGATACCGATTAATGATTTTCATGGTGATACTGGAGATTAGTAATCACCAAGGGTCTCAGGCAATTGTGCCAAGGCAGCCTGTGCCTGTTCATCGTTAGGGGCACTGCCGTGCCATTTGTGGGTTCCTTCCATAAAATCGACACCCTTGCCCATTTCGGTCTTCATAATGATGACCACGGGTTTCTGGTGATGGGCCAACGTCTTGGCCAGCGTGAGTGTCTGCAGGCACTTCTTCATGTCATTGCCGTCGGTCTCCAGCACCATCCAGTCGGAAGCCTCGAATTTGGCTCTCAATCGGCCCAGGTTACATACAGCATTAACAGGACCGTCAATCTGTTTGCCGTTGTAATCCACGGTGACAATCAGATTGTCCACTTTCTTGGCTCCGGCGAACATGACAGCCTCCCAGATCTGGCCCTCTTGCAACTCGCCGTCGCCGGTAAGGGCGAACACGAGATGCGGGTCCTGATTGGCTTTCTTGGCCAGTGCCGCGCCGATGGCAACCGACATGCCCTGGCCGAGAGATCCGGACGCAATGCGGATGCCGGGGAGCCCTTCCACCGGAGTGGGGTGACCCTGCAGGCGAGTGTGCAACTTGCGGAATGTAGCCAACTCGCTCACGGGAAAATAGCCCCTGCGAGCCATCACACTGTACAGGACTGGCGTGATATGGCCATTGGACAGGAAGAACATATCCTCTCCCTCACCCTCGCGGGTGAAACGGGCAGGGTCAATGTCCATAATTTGAAAATAGAGGGCGGTCAGAAAATCTGCGCATCCCAATGAGCCGCCCGGATGACCGGAGGCAGCACCATGAACCATTCTGATAATGTCGCGCCTAACTTGAGCGGCAACATCTTGTAATTCCTTTATATCCATAATATTGTAATTTTGTTCATTAACTTATAGCTCAACAGCACAAGAAATCTGCGCTGCAATCTGCTGGAATTCCTCCTGAGTCAGTTGCACGCGCTCGGCCTTGAAATTCAGGTCGCCAACACCATTGATAGGCACAAGATGGATGTGGTTATGCGGCACGTCGATGCCGATCACAGCCACGCCCACGCGGTTGCACGGGATGGCCTTCTTAATGCCGACAGCCACCTTCTTGGCAAACACCATCATCTCGCCCAACAACTCATCGGGGAGATCGAAGATGTAGTCGTTCTGCAATTTTGTGATGACCAAAGTGTGGCCCTTCGCGATGGGGGATATATCCAAAAAGGCGAAGAACTTGTCGTTTTCGGCAATCTTGTAGCAAGGAATCTCTCCTTTGACGATTTTGGTAAAGATGGTATCTTCCATGATCCTGAATTTTTAGCGTGAAACTTCCAAAATTTCGAAATCCATGGCACCGGCAGGAGCCTGCATGGTGACTGTATCACCCTTCGAGTTTCCAATCAAGGATTTGGCCAACGGGCTGGTGACGGAAATCTTGCCGGCCTTGAAGTCGGATTCCGACTCCGGGACAATGGTGTAGGTCATCACCGCGTTGGTTTTCACATTCTTGACCGTGACGATGGAATATATCAGCACTTTGGTGACATCGATTTTCGACTCATCCAACACGCGCGCCTTGGAAATCAGGTTGCGCAGGTTGGCGATTTTGAGTTCCAACAGGCCCTGGGCCTCCTTCGCCGCGTCATACTCCGCATTCTCCGACAAATCGCCCTTGTCGCGCGCCTCCGCGATGGCTTGGGAAATCTTGGGACGCTCCACAGACTCCAACTCATTCAACTCCTTTTTCAAGGCATCAAGACCCTCCTGGGTATAATATTTCAAATCTTCCATAACAGTGGTTTTTATTACACAAATAGAAGAGGCTTTTGCAAGCCTCTTCTATTTTATTCAAAAAGGTTTATGCAATATTACAAGGTGAATTTAAGACCGATATAGTGATTACCTTTCCATTGCTTGGTGAATCTGTAGGCATAATCGATATAGATTCTGCTGCCCGTGTTGCCTTTCTTCAAAGGAATCACACAAGTAGCGCCCAAAGACGGGCCAGCAAAGAAGGAGTCGCTGTTGAAGAGCATAGCGGAGAGCTGTTGGGTCTCAACACCATTCTCATCATACACAGACTCGGTCTTCTTGGTAATGTTCTCCAACGAATAACCGGCACGGATCATGAAGTAGTTCATGAAACCGTACTCCAAGCCGAGAGCGAAGATGTCGCGGCTGTATGAGTTAGCGATAAAAGAACCGGCCAGGGTAATTCTGTGCTTGGCATCGTCACGGGTCAAGCCTTCAGCCTCGAGATCTTCTTTCGACATGGAAGCATATTCGCCACCGAAGAAGAGGAAGTCGTAAGACACGCCAATGGACAGAAGAGCGGGCATTTCATACTCGGCGGAGCGGACTGCCAGAGTCTGTTCAACGGTAGTTCCGTTGATAACGCCGGTATAGGTAATACCGTCACCCTTATAGCTCATCGGAAGACCGATGTTCTTCAAAGCCACACCGATTTTGAAATTCTCGAATTTGCCAGCGATGTACTGGACACCAGCGTCGAGGGCGAAGCCCGTAGCGTGCAAGTCTGCAATACTCTCATTGATAATCTTGAGTGAAATACCACCCTTGATGAAATTATTGAAAGACTTGGCATAATGAACACCAATGCACATAAGGTTCGGGCTGAAAGTACCGAGTCCGCCTTCGGGCTGGGCCACCGTGGTGATATCCACGTTACCGAAACCCATGGAGAAGAAGGAAACACCGAGTACACCGAAATCCTTGCCTTTACGTCCAAGATGCTGGGCAAAGCCGATGGAATTGATATTGATGCCGGCTTGAGAGCCAACCAGATACTGGGTACGGTTGAAACTGAATTCGGTCTTCTTTACGTAGGTCAAACCAGCCACATTGGAATACATAGACTCCAAACCGCGAATCTCGGCAATGCCGGCATTGGCCATACCATTGGATCGTGCCCATGGGTCAATCAACAAATGGGAAGCACCTGACTGACCGGAACGGTCTCTGTTACCTGCCCACACGTTGGAAGAACCCACGGTCAACAGGGCAAGCACTGTGCAAATTATTAATGATTTAAATATATTTTTCATATTATCTCTGTTTTTACGTAATTAATAATTTTAGAAACCATTCAAGTCGGTAGGACGCATAGCACAGAAGAATTTGAGAGTACGTTCTCCAATTCCAGGAGCATTCACATGGATAATGTAAACGCCACCGGCGACTGGAATGTTGGCGTGGTTCTTCAAATCCCATTGTACGTAAGACGTACCAGCATCACCCTTCGTGAGGGTTCTAATCAGAGTACCGTTAACGGTGTAGATGGAGATGGTACAGTTAGCAGGCAAGTTCACAATGCGGACATAATTCTGCAGTGCGTTCTGCTCATACTGGGAGAATCCGTAGTACGGGTTCGGGACGATGTTGATTTCATCGAGGAGGGTTTGTACCGTCTCTTCGGAATTCGTCACCTTCGTAGGAACAATGTTCTTGGTGGTGAACTCATACATAGGATAACCTTGGTTCTGTGAAGCGTTAGGAGCTTGGGCAGGATCGTTGTACCAACGAGAAGAATATCTGTAGTACGGACGGCTCACACGCAACTTGATGGTAGCGTCAGATGACAGCCAGCTGTCTTCCATTCTGTAAGCCGGCATCGGAATGCTGGTCCACATCACATTGTTGAAGAGCTGCATCTTGTATTGCTTACGTGTGTTGTTTCTCAAACTGGAAATACTTTCCACTTGGTCGAACTTGGCTCTCAGCCATCTGCCTTCATCGTATGCGCCGCAATCGTAGAATGAGTACGTTGCGCCATCACTACCGGTGATCGTACCACCGTGCCATTTACCGTCAGCATTGGTCAATTGATCATCGTCATTGTAATTACGCTTGAAGGTACGGGAACTGTTACCGTAAGAATAATAGGTACTTGCTGTATTACCGGCGCTGCCGACAATATAGACATAGTGACGACCACCATTTACAGGCTCACCGTAGGTGACACTGTAATTATCACGGAATGCATTGTATGACGAAACGCTCAGAGATATCGGATTTCCAAGTGTATCCAGTACCAGATCACCAGTTTGCATATCCTTCCAATAAGCATAGACATTCGTGGGGTTGAAGATCATGTCATTACCATTGTTCAACTCATCAGCTGAGTTCTCGGCGAACATGATGTTCAAACGCTCACCCGTTTCCACATTGATGGCATAACCCGGGAACCAACCCATACCAGTGGTACCACTGTTATCCGGTTTACCGTCTTTGCCTACGGACGGGCATTTCTTGGGTTCATGACGAACATTCTTGTAGGTTTGTCCGTTGAAGTTCTGATCAACCATATATCCGTTGGTAGGTACACCGGAACCAGACTCAAGCACGATACATCTTGTCCATTTGCTCTTGTCGGGCGTTAAGACGATATCCACAGAATAGAGGTTAGCCATGGTCTGGTTGTAACCCGGACAAGCATACTGAGAAGTCAAGTCCATGAATGAGAAGTAAGAGTAGTTAGAAGCAGGAACTGAAGTACCCACCGTCTCATCTGCAACGAGGAACTTGGCCTGAGGACCGCCATCATACGGGGAGGAGAGTACGTACGGAGACCATGTGCCACCGATAACACTTTCAAACTGCTGTTGAGGATCCTTGAAGGCACGTACACTTTCGTTTTGCTCCACGCCATTGGATGATGTACCGGAAGGCAATTGAATGATGGAGCACATATCCTCAGTACGCCATACCATGTAATCAGCCTCGGCACCGGTCTGACCGCTCCAGTCATCCCATTTACCGGAAGCCTGTTGACCGGAGTGAATCCAGTTGGCAGGATAATCGCCTTCCATATCGGTCACACCAGACAACCATTGTTCATCACCGCTATAGGCAATAGAGGAACCAATGAAATCGACCTGGCCGTACCACATCTTATTGATGTAGTTATGACCACCCATATTGGCAACCAAGTGATCGTCCACATTTTGTTGATAGAACTTGAAGTCATAGTTCTTGATAGAGATGGAAATACCCAAATCCGGGAACAGCTGCTCGTTGGTCATGGATATCGGCATAGGAGCCTCAAACTCTCTGTCAATACCCAGCTCTGCCAATTCCTCATCCGTCACCTCGTCAGAGATGATCAGCTTCCAAGTCGTGCTGTCGTTCACATCCTCGCTGACGCTGTTAGGTAAGAACTTGATGGTATAATCGTAAGGTTTCACCTGCAACGGGTCAACAACCTTAATGCTCAGAGGACCGTAGTTGTTCTTGTATTGTACGTTATTGTAAACATTGTTCTCCAAGATCTTGTCACGGGTTTCTTCTGTCATATCCAAGAAGTAGCCGCCGTTACCATGACCTTCGATACGGGTGATCATCGGCTGGTCACCGTATGCACAGTTCGTCAGGTTCTCCACATTCTTGTGCGGGACTCCCTTATAGACCTTGATGTTACGACGACCTGCCAAATACGGGGTCTTCTGACCATCCAGGAAGTCGCCATCCATCTTAAACTCTTTGTACTGGTTGTAACCGTATGCAATCACCAAGAAGTAATACTCCTTATGGTTGACAAGTTTCTTGTTGGAACCAGTAGCGAATTTGTCTTCAGTCACCTGCAATGAGTGGAAAATACCAGAGTTACTGCCGTTCACCATTTCAGTGGCAACAGAAGCGCCCACAGCGTCGTTGTAAATCCAGTTCACCAAGTGACCGGCTTCATTCTCAATATCACACTGGGCAATCAGGATGGCCTTGCTGAGGTCACCGATATCGGTGGCGCTCACAGAACTATTGGCCAATTGGTAAATCTGATAACCTTCGAAATGATATTGTCTTTGCTCGGTAGATAAAGTATCTTCGGTCACGCGAGGCACTTGACGGACGATAGTGTCAGGGGTACCATCTTCATGATATGCGAAAATAGTATCGTTGACATACTCCGTGATAGGAAGGGTCTTCGTGATCTGGGGATCCAGCTCGACGTAGGTCTCATGATAGTTGTTGCTGTTAGGATCCTCGTTGGAGAGATAAAGCACGAGTTCGTTTTCAAACTCACGGATGGTTACATCAGGAGCATCAGGACCATCAAGGGTCTTGAAACAGTTCTCGAACAGAGCCTGACATTTGTCATCGGCAATCTTGAGCAATTCAACAGAAGCAAGTGCGCCGCCTTGGGTTGCGCGTGCCCATGGAATACCCACGGTGATGTAGTTGACAGAACCCGGTTTCAAAGTGAAGGGGCCAGCAGACTGCATGAAACGACGGTCCATAGGAGCATTGCCTTCGTTAGCTTCAGTCCAGCCACCATCTTTGTTATAGTTAGGAACAACTCCGCCCGTACCCCAGTTACAGAGATCGGAAGTGCCAGGGAACATGAAGTCGCATTCAGGACCGCCGGTATGAACGGCATTGCCACCAAATTGCATCTTGGTATTATCTTTCCACTTACCAATCAGGAAGTTGTAATAATCTTGTGCAACCTTAGGGTCACCGCTGACACGGTCATCGGTGTTGTTGTGATACACGAATCTGCGCATACCAAAACGCTCATTATCGATAATGCTATCGCCGAAGTTCACACCATTGATAGCCATCTGATCCAACTCGTATGAACTCTTGAGGTATCTGTCGCAATATCCAGGGAAGGAAGCACTGTCGGCATGGAATTTCGGGTTGTCTCTGTTATCAGCATCCATGTAGGGACCTTGGAAGAAGTCAACACCAATCGCAGGCGGTTGATCACCGTATGCCCAAGTTTGGCCCGTACCGTCCACATTGGTACCATTGTAGCAGTAGCCCAAACCACGACCCACATCGCAACCTACATAGTCATCGTAAGCATAACCCAAATCAGGGTCAACCCACTGGGAGAAATAGGTCTGGGTCAAAGTATAGGTGGAACGGTTGATAATCTCGTAGGAGTAGAACGTCATGTTGTTCAGTTCGTCATTGGTAGAGAAGCCGAAACACTGTCCACGGATTTCAAGACCGATTGGAACACCTTGAGATTCGGTGTGTGCACCTGCGTTATCATTGAAAATCCAGAAGAGCGTAGCATCGCCCTTGAGCACATGGTCGGCATACACCATACCGTTGGAACGTCTCCAGTCATATTGGAAATCGCCTTCGCCTGCACCGCCATAGTTACGGCGTTCAGTCCACAAATCTTCCGGGGTTCTGGGCAACTGATGGGCAGCTGCGCGGGCAATGTTGTCTTCCGTCCAGGGACAGAGTTCATTGCTGATATCATAGTAAGGATAGTCACCGTTTTCAGGATCATAGACCTCATTACCATTGACATCCTTGAAAGGAGCCAGATAATAGGAATAACCCTCATCGCCATGGGCCGGCCAGTTGGCGATGGAAGCAGGCATCACATAACCGGAAGTGTTGTAACCGGAAATATGCTGGTCAACTTCGGCACGGGTGATTTTGAAGTGCTTGTCAAACTTGATACACATGGACTGTGTGGTACTGGCACCCGTAACTTTCAGAGGTCCGGTCCAATAGTCATTACCCACTTGTCTGAAACGAACAGCAGCCAATTTCAAGACATCGTTAGCATCGTAACCACCAATCCACAAAGCGGCACAGAACATGGAGGTCTTGCCTGATCCAGCTGGGACCTCGTATTCTGCAAGTTCCTTGAACCACATTGTACCACCAGTTTCAATATATGCACGGACATTGTTCACCGCAAGCTCATTGGAACCACTTGCCGGCAGACAGGTAGCTGATTCAGCCTTCGGCGAGGAGGAAGATCTGCGTTCTCCTTTCAATTTCTCGGCATGCAGGGAGGTAAACACCATGCACACCATCAGGAGCGTTAAGCATAAAATTTTACTAATGTTTTTCATATATACTTTATTTTATTTCTTCTATTAAAAACCGAATTGGATACCTAAACTAGCACGGATCGGACGGCTGTAGTTATACGGATTCTGCACTCTCATCCGATAGTAGTCAATGTATGAGGGAGTATAAATCTGACCTTGTATAGCCTCCTGATATTCAGTGGCGGAGAGATAACCATCATCATCCGGGTTTCCTGTGTAGTCATACACGGAAATCACGTTCTTGAAGTTGAAAAGGTTCTGGATATCGACATAAACGGTCAGATAACCAGGTTTCGCGGATTTGGCGTTGCCATCCTTATCCTTGGCATTCTTGTTCAAGTTGAAGATGAAAGTCTTGTCAATACGGAAGTCACATTGGAACTGCCACGGCAGATTGGAACCATTCAGAGAGCCCACGATTCTGGAAGTGGTACCTGTCACGATGGTAGAGTTAGGTGTACTGGAACGAGTGTAAGGAGTACCAGAAGCGGCAGAGAACAGAAGGGAGAATCCGGTGTTGGCCAACCATTGGATGGTCTTCGTCGTCGGTTTTCCATCAACCATGACTGTCTTCTCGGTTGCAGGACCTTCATAGTCCACACCGCTTTCGAAACGATAGTCAAGGTTCAAACCGATTCTGTGTCTCTGGTCGAATGTCAGATTGGAGAGAGTACGAAGGTTAGGTTGGTTTGCAGCCAAGATTGACAATTGGGATGTGGTGCTGGAACCGGTACCCTTTGCATATTGCAACGTGTAGTTGGCAGAAAGGGTAAGGTTGTGCGTTCTGTTCATCTTATATGCGAAGGTGAAACCTTGGACAGTACCGAAGTCAATGTTCTTATAGGAATAGTAGGTATTCGGATAAGCACCTGTGAAACGATAGGATTGGATTTGGTTACGTTTCTCTGAATAGTAAGCACTGATACTGATAGAGGACTTGTTACCGATCTTCTGACGGAAACCGATTTCATAGTCAATACTCTGCTGAGGCTTCATGTTCGGATTGCTGATAATCTCGTTGGCAGATTGTCTTTGGGAAATGAAGAGATAGTCAACAGGAGAAATCTGCAAGTTGGTAGGACGGGAAGTGATGATGTTGTAGTGAGCGTAGAACAAAGAGTTGTCGGATACCGGGAAAGAGAAGGAGATACGAGGCATCACAGACCATTGAGCTTTGTAGTCGGTAAAGGCACCGGATTCCACTTTCGTGATACCACCGATCAGATTGTTGTCTTCATCATAAAGCGGGTTCTTCAAGATAGGACCATTTACGTTAAGGGAGAGGGCCTTTTCAGGATCGCTCGTCTCATTACCGGCGGCATCGTACCAGATATCACCGCTACGGTAACCTGCGATAGAAGTTCTATTGAACTCGCTACCGGCAATGTCAGCCTCACTCAGATAAGTGTCGCTGCCTGAATAATAGACCACCCAGTCGCTTTGGGCATTACCCGTGAACACGTCAGCAATGGTAGCGTCAGCGTATGCAGGGTTCTTCTTGAGGATTTCCATGATGTTGCCAACGGTATAGGCTTCACGGAACAAATAGGGATCCTTCAAAACTTCCTGGTTGGCATCGAAGCGGTCAACACGCAAACCGATGTTGAACAACAGGGAGTTGATGGAGAATTTATCCTGAAGGTAGAATGCCATGTAAACAGGCTCGTAAGCACCGATGGAATAGGTACGCTTACCGGATGAATTCATATTGTTGAAGAAGTCGGAAATAGTGGTTTTGTTACGGTTGACTTTTCCGGTATAGTCATAACCATAGTAGCTGACCATAGGATATTCACCTGCGGATGTTCCAAGAAGCAGCTCTTCTGCATCGAACATGCCGACATTGAAAGTGGAAGGATCCAGATTGTCAATGTCAATCCAGTCACTGCCATTGGGATCCAAGCCCAAAGACTTACGCAGATTTCTGTCGAAGGTGGTCTGGTCGTCCAACTTGATCAACTGATCATAGTCCACTATGAAATAGTCGGTACCGTCAACAGGGGTGACGATGGGGTGATCTGTATCCAACTCTTTGATGTGGGAGTTGGTCTCGTTTCTCATGAGTGTCCACAGGGACACGGGGGTAATACCATATCCGCGATAGGTCAGTTTCTCAAAGTCGAAACCGAATTTCAACTCATGGTTCTTCAAGTTCATGGAAATACTGGCCTTCACGCCGAACTGCTCGGTCTGTGATTTGTTGTAGCCATCGTAAACTGCACCAGGAGAATAATACATGGAATAGATTCTATCAGGAGCATCGCCATTTCTCAAGGCGCCGAACATCTGATAGAGATTCAAGTCGATGGGATAACCTTCATAGAGGTAACCATAAAGTTCCTCAACCGGATACTGTTCGCAGAAGTTCAGAGTATATTGGGAAAGAATGGGGTTTACATTGAAATCAGGATTGATCTGGAAAGAGACGATAGAGTCATACAGACCTTGGAAAACGTATGCTTTCGGAATCCTATATTCCACGCTGTCAATCATCAACGTCACTTCCTCGGGTTGATCGGAGTAACCTCTTGCTCTCTGTGTTGTGAACTTGCCCACATAGCCATACTCAAACAGTCTGTCTTTATGACGGGCCGCATAGCTATAGGAGTTGAACTTGGTATAGTTCACATTCAAGTCATACATGACGTTTTTGAGAACGCCGGTACCTGTCGTGTCGGTATAGACACGGTGGTTCAATCGGGCATTCAAACGAAGGGTTGCATTGGTGGAGATGGGGTTGTTCTCGCCGTTGAACAACGCATAAGTAGTGCTCCAGGATTTGCCTTTGAGGTACTCGTAGGAACCGCCGAGGGAAAGACGCATGTTGTGTTTCTTACCCAAGGTGAAGTCGAACTTCAATTGTCCCAAATAATCCCAAGTGCCAGCATTCTTTCTGACGCGCTCTTTGTGGAAAGACTCGCTGGTCAGATAAAGAGCTTCCTGATAGTTGACACCAAATCCCTCGTTCGAATAACGAACAGGGTTGGCAATGATAGCCTCTCTGACATCTTCGTTGGCCACCCAAACGCCGCCACGGGCAGGGGAAGCGTCGTGGTCGTAGGAAACCTCACCGCTGAACATGAAACCGATACGGGTCGGATCGCTTTTCTTCTTGCCTTTCAACAGCGGACCGGAAATGGAAACAGCGCCGAGGAAGTTGTTGTAACCATCAATGGAACCTCTTAATTCCAAAGAACCGTGGAAGTCCTTCGGGGCAGATTTCGTCGTGATGACGGTGAAGGAGGTACCATCACCATATTCAGCCGGAATACCGCCCTGGATCAACTGGGCCTCTTCGATGGACTGCATGGAGATACCTCCGTTACCACGAACACGCACACCGTCGATGATGGTCTGCTGACCATCGGAACGGTTACCACGCACAGAGGTCATGGCACCATCCACGCTGGACACACCCTCGAGGTTGGCCAACGCGCTAGTGACGGAACGACCGGGCGTTGTTCTCACATTGTCACCGCTGATACGGCTGGTGGAACTCGTGTTATCCGGGTCGAATACCGGCGGTTCGTACTTGATCACAACCTCATCCAAATCGCTGGAACAGTTGATTTCGAAATCAATGAAGAGCACCTGGCTGGTACCCACCTTGATGTCCGTCTTTTTCAGTGATTTCTTACAAGTCATTTGAGCATCCGCTTCAAGATCGTAAGTTCCAAGTTCGATACCGAACATGGAATACTCACCCTTGTCATCCGCCATAGCCATGTTCACGACCTTGTCGGCAATCTTCAGGTACACTCTTGTGTATCCCAAAGGTTCGCCACTCTGGTCAGTAACCTTACCTTTGATGGTACTGGTCTGCGCAAAAGCCATGCTTGTGAAAAGGATGATCACTCCTAGAACTGAGAGTAATTTTTTAATCATAGCCATTAATTTATATTAAACTTAAAATTTATATCCATTGTATATTTTTTTGGGGCGGTAAAACTACAAAAAAAATCGCTTTGTTCCCCTTTACTTTCATTAAAAATTTTCAAAATATTTTAAATCAAATATTTAGAATTTTCTTTTTAGAATTTCTGCATAAACAATCCCTTTTAACACCTCATCGTCTTCCAAGGACAGTAAAGTGTTTTCTTCTGCTTTATTTACAGGTTGTTGCGTTTCTGAATCAGAAAAATTTTCTGTCTGAGTCATCGCGTTTATCGCGTCCACATCCAAAGTCTCGTATGTAAAATATTCCTCCCGTTTCGGAATCTCCGACGCATTTTTATGCAAAATCGTCCTCTTTTTCGGCTGATTATTTTTCGCATTCGGATTGGCATGCTTTACCGGCTTTTTGTTCACCTCCTTGACACTTTTTATCAAGGAAGGAAACAAAAACAGCGCGACCATAGCTATCGTTATGATTACTTCTAAAAAATTATCCATAATGATTAATAATTATTGTAATAAATATATAATTATGTTTCATTCATTTCTTCGGTTCTGATGGATTTAGCTTTGGCGATGCTCACATTCAGGTCATAGCCAATAAGCAGCGCCACCGAGCTCCAGTTGATCCACAACATGATGGCAAACAAAGCCCCCAGGGACCCGTATATCACATTATAGTTGGAGAAATTGGAAAAATAGATGTTCAACACCCACAACAGCACCACCAGCAAGACGGTACAAGTGGACGAGCCTGCGGAGAAAAAGCGGTGGTTCTTCTTATCCACCGGCGCAATATAGTAGGTAAAACTGACCAACATATAAACGGCAGTGTATATCAGGATCCACTTCACCGCATAGATAAGATAGATATAACCGCTGCCGGATCCGCCGCCAAGCAGACGATCGTGCACCTCGTTAATCAAAACCGAGGAGAAGATGAACAGCATGGCCACAATCACTATCACCACAAAATAAACAAACATCAAGACGAAGCTGAAGCCTATCTGCTTGAAAAAATTGCGTTTTATTTCATCATAATAAGCTGTGTTCAAGGCCACCAGTATGCCGTTCATACACACAATGGTGAAATAAATACCGATCACTAACATGAAAAACGACAACGTTCCGTTCTGCCGTGTGATAGCATCGGTGACCACATGCGAGACTGCCGTCCACGCATAGACAGGAACTATGGACTCTATGAAATCCAGCAGCACGTTCTGCACTTTATCCCCCAAAAAGGATATGACGGAGAAGAGAGCGATGATCATGGGAATAAGTGCAATGGAAATGCGGTAGGTCAGGGCAGCAGCGCGTTGGAAGAGGATGCCTTTACCCAGAGATTCAACGTAGAATCGCATGGCATCATACAGGGGCACATGCTGGAAACCCGGCAAGGAAATCTTCCTGGACTTGCGGATGAACTTCCCGACCACCGGAGCCTGGTCCAGATTTGCCCGCGCATCCTGAATTTTTTCCTTTATTCGTCCAATATCTAGCATCACTATTCCTCCATATTTAAGTTAAACTCCACTTTATAATCCTTGGAATCAGAGCTCTTGCACTCCATGCCCATGGCAATGCGATTGGCGGCAATTCCCTGTTTCACCAGCTGATCCTTCACTAAACGATAACACTGTTCCGCTTTCGTTTGAGAAGGTTCCTCCTGCGGAGGGCATACATTCACTATGATCTGCATCTGTTCCCGTTCCTTCATGAAGTCCGAAATCCCGCCCAACTGGTGTGTCTGCTCAATACTCAACAACACCTGGTCGGCGGGCATGAGCATAGGCTTGAAGGTCTCGTCGCCAGCCACCGCCTTCGCAATGAAATCCACCGGCGAAGCGGCAATCTTGACAACAAGATTGAGGAAAGTCTTCCATATCACCTTCCGGAAAGAGAACTCCGGGGAGGAAATGTCGCCTTTGACAGGCAGATCCATCTTCACGTGTCCCTTGCGGTCGGTGATGACATACATAGCCGTCTTCATGGGTATCTTGGCCGCTGCCGGCTTGATACTTTTATCTCTCTTCCCGAATGTGGGCTTGAAGATATCCAAGGCATTCTGACTATCCAGCCAATTGTCCTTCACCGAGATATAGCTCGTGAAGTTCAGCAGACCGTCTTCAATCGGATAGGCCAGATAATACAGCGAGTACGGATTGAAGTCCGTGATTTTCAGATTGCGGATGGAAATGTCCACCTCAGCGTTACTCAGGTTGAGCACATCCAGATTAGCATCACAAAGCAGCTCGCCGAGGCTGCCGAGATTAGCCTTGAGCGAAATCGGATAGTTGCTGCCGTTTCGCATGTCCTCGGCATGGATCTCAATGCCTGACACCTCAAAGGTCTGCTCTTGCGGCGCAACGGTATGGTCGGTATAAACTATCTTGCCGTTGGTCACCGACAGATTTTTCAGCAAATAATGGATGTCGGAGGTGTTCATATCCTGGCTTTGGATGGTATCTTCCTGCACGGGATCAACTGTAGTGGAATCAACTTGCATTGTGTGTTTCTGCAGACGGTTCAAAGTGGTCCCGTCTTCATACACGTCATAATGGAACACCAAATCTTTAAGCGACACACTGTTGACATCGAATTCCATCAAGCCTAAATCCATCTTGTTCATATTAACCTCAAAAGCGCTGAAGGAGGCCAGCGGCGATTTGTCCGCATTGGTGGCTTTCACATTGTTCAACGCCATGGTGCCGGAAAAGACCATGTTCTCGATGTGCTTCACATTTCCAACAACCTTGGCATCGCCATTCAGGATACCGCTCAGTTTCCCCCAACTGGTCAGTTTCTTCAGATAGGGCAATGCCAAATCCAAAGAGAGTTGTTGCATTTTGACATGCGCATCAAAATCACCCTGCATGATATTGTAATCACCGGCAAGATTGAAGCCGCTTCCGTCTTTGAACTCCGTGACAAGGTCGATATGCGACGGGCCGCCTTCCAGATTGAGACGGGGCACTTTGGCAGAAACATGCTTCGTATCGAACCGACTGCCCACACGCTCATCCTCGTACAGAACCGTGCAATTGCGCAACTCTATGTTTCGGATATCAACCTTCCACTGGGAAGGTCCTTTGTCCTGTTCTTCCTTTTTGTCTTCGTCTTTCGTATAGAAATCGATGATATCGCTGAAATTGAAGCGGATGCCATCCTGCACCACATGCCCGTCCAAGCCATCCAGCAGAATGCGGTTGATACGCACCGTCTTGCCCAACAACCGTGGCAACGACAAACGAACCTTCAACTTGTTGAAAGAAAGAAATTTATCCTTACCATTCTCCTCCTGTGCCTTCAGTCCGATAATCGCCACTTTGCCGGTGAAGAGATTAATCCGAACATGCTTCATCGTCACTTGGCGATGACAGAGCTCAACGCTATGTTTCTCGACATAGGCTTTGACAATGGGACCTGCCAGTATGTTGATCAGCAGAACGAGGCCAACAATGGCGCCAACAGTGATGAGCAGTATTTTCAGTCCTTTTTTCATGCTTTACAGTATAACGGTTTTCAAGCTCAAGTCCAAGCTGGCGATATGATGCGTGAAAGCACCGATGGAGATGAAATCGACGCCCGTCTCGGCGTAGTCGTGCAATGTCTCGTTCGTGATGCCTCCGGAGGCCTCTGTCTCCATCTGATGGTTCACGAGCTGAACGCCCTCGCGCACCTGCGCCGGCGTGAAGTTATCGAACATGATTCGATGCGCACCACCATGGTCCAGCACGCGCTGTACATCTTCCAGACTGCGGGTCTCCACCTCAATTTTGAGATTCAGCCCATGTGCTTTCTGGTATGCGACTGCCGCGTCAATAGCTTTTTCAATGCCGCCGGCAAAATCTATATGATTGTCTTTCAGCATCATCATGTCAAACAGGCCGAAACGGTGGTTCTGCGCGCCGCCCACCTCAACCGCATACTTCTCGAAGATGCGCATGTTGGGGGTCGTCTTGCGCGTGTCCAGCAGCGTAACCGACGTGTCTTTCACCATCTCCACATACTCGTGGGTGGTCGTGGCGATGCCGCTCATGCGCTGCATGAAGTTGAGCACCGTGCGTTCTGCTGTCAGCATCTTCTGTGCCGAGCCATGCAACTTGAACACAATGTCGCCCTTGCGGATGGCGTCGCCATCTTGCATGAACTGCTCCATCCGGATGGTGTCATCCACCTGCCGGAGCACCTCGCGGGCCACATCGACGCCACAAAGGATGCCATCCTGCTTCACCAGAAGTTTCATTTCTCCCTGAACCTCAATCGGGATGCAAGACATGGAAGAATGGTCGCCATCGCCGATATCCTCGGCCAAGGTCATCTGTATCAAATGCTTAATATTGTCGGTAATCTTCATTTGTTCACTATTATTTCAGGTGTCTCAATCGTATTGCTCTGATGCAACGCCCTGTCCAACAAGCGACATGACAATTTTATCGTGTCGTAAGGAGAGAAATAATTATTAATGAAAGTTAAAATCGTAATTTCTCCTTCAATGGATTCGGGCACATCGTCACTCAAACGGGGAATGCGGGCGTGCAGCGGAGTGGGCAACTCCACGAGCACCCATTCACCTTTCTGTTTTTCGTAATAATCGATGAAGAAATTGTAGTAATAGATTGAATCTTTGGAAAACAGACCTGTTGTATCGGCATCATTCAAGCCGATATCGCCGTCGCCGTCCTGGAAACGAACCACCAAATTGGCCTGATTGTCCACACCGGTGCCTTCGTCCACCTTATCAAGGCGCACAAACTCAATGTACGGAACCTCAGAGAAAGGTTCCGTACGGTGGCAGCCGAAAAACAGCAGGACCATAGATCCGAACAGCAACAGTTTCTTCATCGGATGTTAAAATATCCTAATCCATCAGAATATGCACGCCGTTCACGAAGTCAATGGACTTCTGGATAAGCTCGTGCATGTACGTGTCATTTTCCACGAACGGGACAAACTCGCGGTAGGCGGCCACGAAATCCTCGATAAACTGGGAGGATTTCAGCGGGCGACGGAACTCGAGAGCTTGAGCTGCATTGAAAAGCTCGATACCGAGAATCTTCTCCACATTGTTGACCACCAGATAGCACTTGGTGGCGGCGTTGGCACCCATGCTCACATGGTCTTCCTGACCTTGTGACGACTCGATGGAGTCGGTGGAGCACGGCATCGTGAATGCCTTGTTCTGGTTCACAATGGAAGCAGCGGCATATTGCGGAATCATGAAGCCGGAGTTGAGGCCCGGGTTCTTCACCAAGAAGGAAGGCAGCTCGCGCTTGCCGGCAATGAGTTGATAGATACGGCGTTCGGAGATGTTGCCCAGCTCGGCCATGGCGATGGAGAGGAAGTCGAGCACCAGGGCCAGCGGCTGGCCGTGGAAGTTGCCGGCAGACACCACGATGTCCTCATCCGGGAACACGGTGGGATTGTCGGTCACGGAGTTGATTTCGGTCTCCACCACATCCTGCACATGTTGGATGGAATCCTTGCTGGCGCCGTGCACCTGCGGGATACAGCGGAAGGAGTAAGGATCCTGGACATGTTCCTTATGGCGTTTGATAATCTCCGAACCTTCAAGGAGTTGAAGCATGTGGGAAGCGGTGATAATCTGGCCAGCGTGCGGACGCACCATGTGCACATTGAGGTTGAACGGCTCGATACGACCGTCGAAAGCGTCCAAGGAAACGGCGGCGATGATGTCGGCCATCCAGGAAAGTTTCTTGGCTTTCATCAGCAACCACACGGCGTACGAGCTCATGAATTGGGTGCCGTTGAGAAGCGTCAGACCCTCTTTGGATTGCAGGGTGATGGGTTCCCAGCCGAACTTCTCGTTGATGACAGAAGCGGGGTATTTCTTGCCTCGGTAGTAAACCTCGCCCATACCGATGATAGGCAGGCTGAGGTGTGCCAGCGGGGCCAGGTCGCCGGACGCGCCGAGCGAACCTTGCTGATAGACAACGGGATACACGCCCTTGTTGTAGAAATCCACCAATCGTTGGATAGTGGCGAGCTGCACGCCGGAGTGGCCGTACGACAGCGACTGGATTTTCATGAGCAGCATCAGTTGTACGATTTCTTGGGGCACCTCTGCGCCGACGCCACAGGCGTGCGAGATGACGAGGTTGCGTTGCAGGGTGGAGAGGTCCTCCTTGGAGATGCTGCGGTTGCAAAGCGATCCGAAACCGGTGGTCACGCCATAGATGGGTTCCTTTTCGGTGTCGGTTTTCTTGTCGAGGTAGGCGCGGCATTTCTGCACCGCGTCAATGGCCTCTTGCGACAATTCGATTTTCTGTTTGCGGTCGATAATCTTTTCAACCTTCTCAATACTGAGGAATTTGGTAGAGATTTTGTGTCGTGTCATATAGGTGTAACTTTATAAATATTTTTATCCAAATATAAGCGCGCAAAAATAGGAAAAAATATGAAACCGGGCTACCGGGCCTGGCAGACCTACGGCCTGCCATATAACAATCCGATTTCCACATTTAACCCCTCATTTTGTTCCCACGCACACCTACGGCGTGCGAACATAGACGCAAAACGCACCGGGCTACCGGGCCTGGCAGACCTACGGCCTGCCATATAACAATCCGATTTCCACATTTAACCCCTCATTATGTTCCCACGCACAC
>JAFYEU010000133.1 GCA_017544105.1 Bacteroidales bacterium | reverse complement strand
GATAGGTGATATGGTACATCGTGCCGAAACAGGTGCCGGAGAGCTGCTGCAGGCGGTTCTGGTGACAGCTGGTCAGCAGCATGACAAGGGCGAAGAGGAGAATGAGAGGGGAACGCATGGGAACTATGACTTTGAACTTTGACTTTAGCCGTTGGCTATTGGCTGTTGGCCTTTAGTTATGGACTTTCATTAATGAGGGGCAAAAATACACAATATTTGGACAATAAAGGCACCCCCCTGCCGTTGTTCTTTCATTATGTTCTTAATCCATCCTATCATCCCATGTCACCCCGCATTTTCAAAAGAAAAATAAAGACAACGCACCTGTTGCTCATCATCGGGTTCACGCTTCTTTTGTTGCTGCTTGCCTTCGTTCTCTACTTGGCCAGCATATTCAACGCCGAGTGCGACACCAGCTATTACAAACCGATCACCTTGCCGCACGACACCTCCACGGCCGCGCCTGTCAAGGTGCCGGAACAGACATGGCCCCACCCCACCCTCAACGGTCCGGTGCAGAAGGTCCAGGAGTTCCGGTATGAGGCAAAGATGGACAAGCGGTCCAAGCAGATCATCAAGGGGAAGCTGTTGGAGACCATCACAAAGCAATACGACAAGCAAGGGCATCTGGTGGAGGAATGCACCCGCGATGCCACCGACACGACCCGTTTCCACGGCGAAAGCTATACGGAATATTACGACGAGCAGGGGAATCGCGTGACGGATCATCGCAGCTGGTGTGCGGATCACCTCCCCTACTTGCGTCGTTACATTCAGGTATATGACAAAAACGACGATCTGATCTACAATGTGATATTGGACGAGAAGGGGGACACCATATGTGCCTTTCACCGGACATACCAGTACGATGAGGTGGGAAATCTCATCAGCGCGACAGTTTACGATGCCGAGGACACCGTCGTGACCTCCCGCGAATACTTTTTCATGGGTGACAGCATCGTGATACGCGGTTACAAGGATGGCGTCATGACAGGCAGGGATGTCTTGGACAGCAATATGCGCTACAAGACAAGCTACTTTCATCTGGGTGGGACAGACTTCTTAGAGCTCCTGACGGCTGGCATCCTGACCTACTGCTATGATGCGGACGGCAGGCTGACAGAGGAAACCATCGAAGATTCGTACTACAAAGAAATCACCAGGTACAATGCTCACGGGAATATGGTGGAAAAACTCTATTACCGGCACAAGAAAAAAGGCGAGTCGGATCGGTATCTCGGATTAAAGCTCGAATCACGGACAAAACGCACTTACGAATACGACCATCACGGCAACTGGATCCGCGCCGTGGAGACCTTTGAGAATGCAGATGACCTGAAGCACAAAAGGGTGCAATACTTCATCTACGAGCGTGTGATCACCTATGATTAGGCTATGAAAGTCCCTTATCTGCTGCTGCTATAGGGCACGACATCCACGCTGACAAACTCCTTCTTCAGATATTTGAAATAGCCGCACACAGCGATCATGGCGGCGTTGTCGGTAGTCAGGTCGAGGGAAGGCAGATAGAGGTTGCAGTGGTACTTGTCGGCCAGCTTCTGGGCGGCTGCGCGCAGGGCCGAGTTGGCGGATACGCCGCCCGCGAAGACCAGCTCCTTGCAACGGGTCTGCTTCACCGCTTTCTCCATCTTGTTCATCAGCGACTGGATAATGGCCTTCTGGATGGAGGCTGCCAGGTCATGGATATTCTCTTCGATAAAGTTGGGATTATCTTTCAGGTTGTCGCGCACAAAATAGAGGAAGGAGGTCTTGAGGCCACTGAAGCTGTAGTCGAGGCCAGGCAGATGGGAGATGGAGAACTGGAAGCGGTCGGGGTCACCCTCTTGGGCATACTTGTCGATGACGGGGCCGCCCGGATACGGGAGTCCGAGGATCTTAGCCGCCTTGTCGAAGGCCTCGCCCGCCGCATCGTCGATCGTGCCGCCGAGGCGTTGCATATCGAAGTGGTCGTTGACCTGCAGCAGCAGCGTATGGCCACCGGAGACTGTCAGGCAGAGGAACGGGAACGAGGGCACGGCCTTGGGAGCATCCGGTTTTTGCAGGAAATTGGCCAGCACATGCGCCTGCAGATGGTCCACCTCGACCAAAGGGACGTTCAGGCTATAGGCCATCGCCTTGGCGAAAGAGCTACCCACCAGTAGGGATCCGAGCAATCCGGGACCATTTGTAAAAGCGATGGCAGATAATTGATTTTTATGTATTTTTGCACGCTTTAATGCCGTGTCAATCACGGGGATGATATTCTGCTGATGCGCGCGGGACGCCAACTCGGGAACCACCCCGCCATATTCCGCATGAACCTTCTGACTGGCAATGACATTAGAGAGGATCGTAGTGTCTTGGATGACCGCTGCTGAAGTGTCATCGCACGAGGATTCGATACCCAAAATATAAACTGACATAGGCATAATTATTGTGAGCGGCAAAAGTAGAAAAAAAATTTGGAAGATACTCCTCTGGGTGTTGCTGGGGTTTATAGCCCTGGACCTGCTCGTGGTGGGGTTGCTCTTCGTGCCTGCCGTTCAGACCTTTGCTGTCAGCAAGGTGACGCAAAAGATCAGCGAAAAGTGGGGCACCGAGATCTCCCTCGACCGCATCCACATCACTCCAAGCCTCAAGATTGCCGCCGACGGGGTGCGCATCGCCGACCATCACAACAACGACATGATCTACGTGGGCAAGGTCAAAGGCCGGTTGCTCTCGCTGAAGCTCAAACCCATGAAGATGAAATTCGGCACGGTGGAGCTCTCGGGCGCCAACATTGTGCTAAGGACCTATAAAGGTGAAGAGACCATCAACATCGCCCAATGGGCCAAGAAGTTCCACAAAGACAAAAAAACTGAGCCTTTCATCCTCGACGGCCATCATGTCATCCTGAGCGACTCGCGCTTCGTGCTGATCAACGACAACAGCCGGGTGGTCTATGACACCAAAGGGCATCCCGATATTGACTACAGCTATTTGGAGTTCAAGGACATCTACTGGGACATGAAGCCCTTCAAGATCAAGGGGGCCAACATCTCAGCCGATTTCCAAAAGATGGCATTCTCGCAGTATGGAGGTTTTAAGATGAACAACGGCAGCGGCCAGTTCAACATCTGCGACACCTCTCTGACATTCCGAGATTTCAAGGCCGTCACTGACCGCAGCAAGTTAGACTTAGACTTGAAGTTCTCCTACCCCACCTGGGCCACTTATGGGGAATTCTTGGACTCCGTTCTGATCACCGCCAACATCAGGCCCACCGTGTTGGCCATGGGGGATGTCGCCTGCTGGGCACCGGCCATCAAGGGTATGGAAGATGTGTTCACCATCCAGTCGGACCGTGTTCAAGGCTATGTCAACGACTTCAGTCTCATCAACATGCGGGCACGATGGGGAATGTTCACGCAGTTGGCGGGAGACTTCTCCTTCAAAGACATCACCAACTTCTGGAATTCCAACATCAATGCGCAGATAGACTCCGCCAGATGCAGTCTACCGGAGTTAGCGGCCTTCACGTTGCCGGGCGGCAAGACCATCGCGCTGCCGAAAGTCGCGCAGAAAGTGGGCACGGTGCAGATGAACGGCTCCTTTGTGGGCACACCGAACACCTTCACCACCGACCTTAACGCCAACACTTCCTTGGGAGGAGTGTTAGTTCAGTTGAGCACGCTGCCTGACAACGGCAAGATGCAATTGAAGGGCAACGTCAAGACCAACAGACTGAACCTAGCCAAGCTGACGGGACAAGGGACTGTTGTAGGCACTGCCGATGCCGACCTCAACCTGCAGGGTTCCCTGGACGGCACCACGTGGACCAGCGCCGATTTCGGAAGTTTGCGCGCTCATGTCGATGGCGACATCTCCAACATCGGGCTTATGGGTTACCACATCCGCCACAGCAAGGTGGACTTGGATTACCAAGATCGTCTTTACAATCTGGAGCTCAACACCCATGACCCCAACCTACGAGGTGACATTGTAGCCCAGCTGGATCTGACTGACGAGCGGCCTTCCCTGCAAGGCAACGTCGCGCTGAAGCAGCTGAATGCCGGTGCCATCGCCTCCGCCATGCCGGCCATCGACTCGGCCTCTGCCAAAGGGTTCCAGAAAGTGCTGCTCACCCTGCAGCAGAACCCGAACTTCGAGTTGGGCTTCGACAACTTCGCCATCATGATGCGGGGTTCTAACCTGAACGACGCCAACGGCTACATTGCCTTTGACAATATCAGGGTGAAGACGGCCACCGACAGCATTCAGGGTGAACGGCTTCGTCTTACGGCCATC
This sequence comes from Bacteroidales bacterium, assembly GCA_017544105.1. Lineage (GTDB taxonomy): Bacteria > Bacteroidota > Bacteroidia > Bacteroidales > WCHB1-69 > F23-D06. Next base: position 10,486 of record JAFYEU010000133.1, on the reverse strand, counting down.
AACTTGGAGAACATGCACAAGTACATTCTCTCCTCGGGCATTGCCAACGCCTCCCTAGAGACCAGCTACGAGGTCAAGACGCTCAAAGACTCCCTCGTAGGCATGGCCCACAAGATCTTGCCCGGCATCGTCGCACAGCAACAACAGACTGCATCTATCCCGGCCGGGAACATTCCCGAGAATGGCTATGTCAAATTCCATCTGAACACATACCGCACCTACTCCATCACCAAGCTCCTGGCTCCGGACCTGTTCATCGCTCCCAACTCAGTCATTGACATCGACATCAACTCCCAGCAATCCAAGAGTGAAATCGCCGCCAACATCCCCTTCTTTGCCTTACGCAACAAGGTGATGGTTCATCGGCTCTCCCTCACCGGCTATGACAGTCCCGACAAAACACTGGCTATCAACTTAAGCAGCGATTCGGCCATTGTCTTTGCCAACCAATCGCGGCTCACCTTCGACAAAATCTCGGCGGAGGCTGAAGCCGTCAACAACACCATCAACTATAACGTGCATTGGCACAATCCTTTCAACTCCGCGGAGAACATCAGCAACCTCACCGGCATGGCTTCCCTGCAGAATCCCGAAGACATTCTGATTGCGCTTCGCGATTCCAAGGTCTACCTTAACGACATCGACTGGAATTTCAACAACAACAACGAGATACACATCCAGAAGAACAGATTGGCAGTGAACGAACTGATCTTTTCCAACAAAGGAAGCAGTATTGAAGTCAACGGCAGCTATGCCAAGAACACACGCGACCTGCTCACTGTTTCGTTGTCGGAAGTGGACATGGCGTTAGTCAATCCCTTGCTCCCTGGCATTGCCGTTGACGGTGATGTTTCAGCCACCGTCAACATTGGCAACCGGAAAGGCAAGATGCTGGTCTTCGGCAAGGCTTTTGCCGGCGACTTCACCTTCAACGAGGAGCCTATCGGCAATGTCTTTGTGTCGGCCTTGCTGGACACGCTGGGAAAGGTCGCCTTCACGGGCGGCATCTTCAGCGACAGCCTGACCATGCCATCGAAAGAGATGCTACAGCAGAGTTTCCGAAGCCTGCCCCAGCAGAAGCATCTCCTGGCAACGATGAACGGCGACTTCAAGATCGACCAGAAGAGTTTTGCCATCAAGACCTCCTTCGACTCTCTCAATGCGGGATTCTTGGCTCCCTTCCTCTCAGGATTCAGTGACCACATCAAGGGCAAGGCCTCCGGTGACCTGTCCATTTATATCAATCCTAAAAAATCCTACTTTGACGGTGTGGTTCACGTCTTGGACGCCGACATGGGCATTGCCCCGCTGAACACCAACTACCTTGTTCGCAACCAGGACATCCTCTTCAATGAGGAGGGAATCATTTTTGACAAGATGCTGATTCATGACCCGGACAACAACACGGCTTACATGAGTGGCATCATTCGTCACAAGATGTTCAAAGACATGACCATAGACCTGCAGATTCACACGGACCGCATCATGGCAATCAACACACCCAAGAGTGTGAACAGCGTCTTTTACGGCAAGGGATATGCTGCGGGCGACATCATCATCAAGGGGGATGAGAACAAGCTCTCCTTCCGTGGGCCCAATCTGACCACTTTGGATGGAACACACATCACCCTGCAGGTCAGCTCGGCCAACTCCGCTTCACAATCCAACGCCATCTACTTCAAGCCCAAACAGACAGACCGGGATGAGATTGTGGAGCTGATGGAGCCTCACACGGGTGCCACCTTGGACTTCGACTTCACCTTCAACGTCACCAATGATGCTGACGTGACTCTCATTCTGGAGTCCATCGGAGGCACGGTGAATGCCAAGGCGGAAGGCCGTTTCCAGCTCTTGTATAACGATGCCAACGACGAACTCAACCTTTACGGCAACTTAGGGCTCAACTCCGGAGACTTCAAGATTGCCTTATACAATGTGGTCAACTCCCGCTTTGCGCTGGTCCCCGGAGGCAACATCCATTTCGACGGACCTTTGGAGAACATGCTCGTCAGAGTCAGCGCCTACAAGACTTCCAAGACCTCGCTCAACAACATCCTCACGCAGGAGTCGCTGAGCGGCAATGTCAACGTCAACTCTTACATTCATCTGAACGGCCAACTAATGCAGCAGATCGAGCCCACCTTCAGTTTTGAGCTGCCCAACAGCAGCAACGAGGTACGGACGATGTTCTACAATGCCATCGACACCACCAACAAGGAAAACCTGACCAAGCAGTTTGCCTATTTCTTGATGACCAACAACTTCATGCCCAACGACATGTTCTCTGGGGATATGGACATTGGATCCGCCGGTGCCAACCTGTTCAGCAATATGATCAACAACATGTTGAGCAACATGATGGCCAACCAGAAGGGCTCCTTCGGCATCACCTACAATCAGGCTACCGACAAGACCTCGGCCGAGTATGGGGTCACGGCAGGAGCCAATCTGCTGAAGGACAAAGTCACCCTTGAGACGAGCATCGGCTACTACGACGACCGGACCACCACCTCTGCCCTGAACAACATGTATGGGGACTTCATTGTCAACTACAACATCAACCCGAAGGGGACCTGGAAGCTCAAAGCATACACCTACATCGGGGAACGTGACGAATACCAATTCGTGGACAACCAGATCAACTACACTGCTGGCGTGGCTCTGGCTTTCAAGCAGGACTTCGACACGCCGAAGAGGATAAAGCAACGGCGTAAAGAGGCGAAGAAAAATCCTGCAAAGGCACAAAGACGCCAGAAAGAATAGCCCAAAGAGGTAAACCTTTATATCCTATCACAAAATAATCCAAGACAATGATTTTAACTACGACCAATCAGATTGAGGGAAAGCAGGTAACCCAATACCATGGAATCATATCCGGTGAGATCATCACGGGTGTAAACTTCATCAAAGACTTCTTTGCCGGCATCCGGGATGTATTCGGCGGTCGTTCCAAATCTTACGAAAAGGAGCTGATCAAAGCGCGGGATGCGGCCTTGGAAGAGTTGACCAAACGCGCCGAAGCCATGGGAGCGAATGCTGTCATCGGCATTGACATCGACTATGAGGTGATTGGCAGCAAGAATGCCATGATGATGATCATTGCCACCGGCACGGCAGTCACCATAGCTTAGTCTCCCTCCTCAAGAAAAAAAAAGAAGGATGTCGGTGACATCCTTCTTCATGGTTATGGTCGTAAGTGGGGAATTAGTCGCCCAGTGTTGCAACCATGACGGCTTTGATCGTATGCATACGGTTTTCAGCCTCGTCAAATACGATAGAGTTTTCGGATTCAAACACATCTTCGGTAACCTCGATGCCATCGAGACCGAATTGTTTGTGCACGTCGCGGCCCACCTGAGTCTCCAGGTTGTGGTAAGCGGGCAGGCAGTGCATGAATTTGCATTTCGGGTTGCCGGTGAGGGCCATCGTCTCCTTGTTAACTTGGTAAGGTTTGAGGAGTTTGATACGCTCTTTCCAGACCTCGACGGGTTCGCCCATGGAAACCCAGACATCGGTATAAAGGAAATTGCAGCCCTTGACGCCCTTCTTCACGTCATCGGTGACGGTCACCTTAGCGCCCGTCTCTTTGGCGATAGCCTTGCATTGTTTCACGAGTTCGGGATCGGGTTGCAGGGCCTTCGGAGCGACGATACGGACATCCATACCCATCTTGGCACCGCCCACCATCAGGGAGTTACCCATGTTGAAACGGGCATCGCCGAGATAAGCGTAGGTCACTTGGTTGAGGGGTTTGTCCACATGCTCGCTCATCGTCAGGAAGTCGGCAAGCACCTGTGTCGGGTGGAATTCGTTGGTCAGACCGTTCCATACGGGAACGCCGGCGAACTTGGCAAGGTCTTCAACGGTTGCCTGGGCAAAGCCACGGTATTCGATGCCGTCGAACATACGTCCGAGCACGCGGGCAGTGTCAGCCATAGACTCCTTGATGCCAATCTGGGAACCAGAAGGTCCGAGATAGGTCACATGGGCACCTTGGTCGTAAGCGGCCACTTCGAAGGCGCAACGGGTACGGGTGGATGTCTTTTCGAAAATCAAGGCGATATTCTTGCCTTTCAGACGTTGTTGTTCGGTGCCGGCATATTTCGCGCGTTTGAGGTCGCGAGCCAGGTCAAGGAAAAATTGAATCTCTCTCGGGGAGAAATCTAACAGTTTCAGAAAGCTTCTGTTTCTTAAATTGAATGCCATAATATTGATTATTAAATTATTAAGTTATTAGACTCTAGGAAGATTAGCCCTTCACGATACGGGTACCACAGCTCTCGTCGCCGAGTTTCCCTGCTTCTGTGATGATGCAAGGATGACCGGTGGTCTCCACAAAGAGGATGGCAGCACGGATTTTGGGAGCCATGGAGCCTTCCGTGAACTGACCTTGCTGCAAGTACTTCTTGGCCTCCTTGACGGTGATCTCGTCCAATGCTTTTTCATTGGGCTTGCGGAAGTTGATATAGACCTTGGGCACATCGGTCAGGATGTAGAACTCATCGGCCTCAATCTGCGTGGCAGTCAGGGCGGAGGCGAGGTCTTTGTCGATGACGGCTTCCACGCCTTGCAGGTAGCCGTCTTTCATAGCCACGGGGATGCCGCCACCACCCACGGTGATAACGATGATGCCTTGTTCGGCCAGTTGGCGGATCAGTTTGATGTTCTGGATACGGATAGGTCTGGGTGAGGCCACCACTTTGCGCCATCCGTTGCCCTTGGGATCTTCATGATAGACATCGCCAGTAGCCTCATGGTACTCCTGGGCCTCTTCGGCGGAGCAATAGGGGCCGACAGGCTTGGTAGGATTCCAGAAGTGAGGGTCATTGGCATCGACCTCCACATGAGTCAGCAGGGTTACCGTGTCTCTGTCCCAGCCCTCTTCAGCAAAGATATGACGAAGACCGTCTTCAATCAAGGCACCGATAGATCCTTGCGTCTCGGCCACACAGAAGTTGAGAGGCATGTCCTCCACGTCATAGGTGGCCTTGCCCGCCTTGTGTTGCAGCATCACGTTGCCCACTTGGGGACCGTTGCCGTGACCAATCACGATATTATAGCCTGCCTTGATCATCGGGATCAGGGAGCGGCAGGTCTCTGTCACATTTTCCAGTTGTTCTTTATAAGTTCCTCTTTGTTTGCTTTTCAAGAGTGCATTGCCTCCAAAGGCAATCACAGCAAGTTTTTTTTCGCTCATACAAAATAATTATTCAAGATTCACAAAAAGCCTACCAGATGCGGGCACGTTTTTCAGGAGCCATCCACATAGGATCGGCAGGTTTGATATTAAAGGCGTCGTAGAAAGCGTCGATGTGGCGGAGCGTAGCGTTCACGCGCCAGCGGCCCAGCGCGTGCGGGTCTGTCTTGGTGCGGCGCAGGATCTCCTCGTGGCGGATGTTGGCAGCCCAGACGGCGGCGTATGCCAGGAAAAAGCGCTGTTCGGGTGTGAACTCGTCCATCAACGGCTTGATAGCCTTGGGATCGTCTTTCATGGCCTTCTTCATGGCGGTATAGGAGACATTGAGACCACCATTGTCAGCGATATTCTCTCCCAAGGTAAAGGCGCCGTTGGCATACACGCCAGGAGCCACCTCGATGGAGTTGAAATGATCCACAATCAGTTGGGCGCGGTCGGTGAAGGCCTTGGCATCTTCGGGAGTCCACCAGTCGGTGAGGTTTCCTTTGAGGTCATAGTTGCGGCCTTGATCATCAAAGCCATGCGTCATCTCGTGGCCGATCACCACGCCGATGGCACCGTAGTTGGCGGCATCGTCGGCATTCATGTCGAAGAACGGCGGTTGCAAGATGCCGGCAGGGAAGCAGATCTCGTTGGTGTTAGGCTCATAGTAAGCATTCACCGTCTGCGGGGTCATCTGCCACTCGGTCGGATCCACGGGTTTGCCGATCTTGGTGAGATTATAAGCCATCTCAAAGCGAGAGGCACGTTGGATGTTGGCATAATAGCTGTCGTCTTTGATGACCAGTGCGCTATAGTCACGCCACTGATCCGGATAGCCGATCTTCACGCGGAAGGCGGCCAGTTTGTCGAGGGCATTCTTCTTGGTAGCCTCCGTCATCCAGGTAGAGTTCTTGATGCGCTCACCAAGAGCCCACTGCAGATTCTTGACCAGCTGCTCCATGCGCACCTTGGCCTCTGCAGGGAAATAGGCCTTCACATACATCTGTCCCAGGGCTTCACCCAGCGTTCCGTCAATAGTGTTGATGACACGTTTCCAGCGTTGGCTGTTCTCCACACGGCCGGAAAGGGTCTTGCCGTAGAAGTCAAAGCTGGCATCCACAAACTCAGCGCTCAGATAGGGAGCAGCACTGCGGATGACATTCCAAGCCAGATAAGCACGGATAATCTCCATGTCGGCGATGGTCAGCAACTGGTTCAGACCATTAAAATAGGTAGGTTGCGCCACGTTGACGGTGTCGAGTTTAAGATTCAGCTTTTGTAAATATTCATTGACATTCACGGCGGGCAGCATCTTCTGGAATTCTGCCGGCGTCATCTTGTGGATGGTCTGATACGGATCACGCAAGACCGTCTTGTCCACGAAGAAGTTTGCCATGGCAGTCTCCAGAGCAAGCACCTTCTTGGCCAGCACCATCTCCTGACCTTCACAACCAGCCAAACGGCTATAGCCGGAGATGCGGAACATCTTGGACAACAACTTGACATACTCGTCGCGGATCTTCTGCTGGTCAGCATCCAGATAATAGTCACGGTCACCGATGCCGAGACCCGTCTGCCAGAAATGGGCGATGGTCATGGCGCTGTTGTCGGGATCGGAGGATCCGAAGAGGGCGAAGAACGGGAATTGGCCTTCCAATGCCATATCCGCCAAAGCAGCGGTCAAGCCGGAACGCTGGATAGAGGCAATCTTGCGCAGATCATTCTGGATGGGCTCTGCACCCTGCTTTTCAATCTTCATGGTATCCATACCGATCTTGTACAGATCACCCACCTTCTGCTCCACGGTTCCGTTGGCATAGCTCTTCTTGGAGAGGTTAACCACCAACTCTTGAAGTTGCTTCTGGTTGTTTTCCGCCAGCTCGTCAAAACTGCCGTAGCGGGCATACTCAGCTTTTAAGGGATTGAGTTTCATCCATCCTCCGCAGGCATATTGATAGAAATCCTCAGATGGCTTCACCGACTTATCCAGATTGGTCAAGGTAACCCCTGACTTCATTTTTTTAGGTTTCACTTTAGTAGTCATAGGCGCTGAACTGGAAAAAACAAAAAAACTAACCGCGCAAAGCAAGGTTAAAAATCCATACTTTCTCATAGTTAAATAACAAGTTAACAATAAATTACAAAAACAAAAATCCCTTCAAGAGAGGGATTGCAAACATACATAATTTTTTGGTGAAAACCTAGTACGGAGGGTATAAATTTTCACAAGATCCGATCATTCGGCGTGGGAGGGGTCACTTCTCCATCAAAGGACTAGCAATGAGTCAGTTGCAGATAGCGGGCGAGCGCGATCCGGTAGTCTATCCGCATATCGGTCTGCTGGTCCAGGGCCTGCTGGTAGAGGGTTTGGGCTTCCAGGAGGTCGGAGATGGGAAGGAGGCCGGCCTGGTAGTTTTGGCGGACGGTCTGGAGGTTGGCATCCGCCTCTGCCACCATCGCGGCGGCGAGATCCAACTGGGTGTAGTGTTCCTGCAGGTTATTCCATGCCTGACAAGTCTCCAGGGACATCTTCTCGGTAAGATCCTGGAAGGTGTTGCGGGCGCTTAGCTGTTTCAGCTTATACTCCTTTTGTTTGTAGGCATTCTCCCACCAGGCTGTCAGCGGCACTTGCAAAGAGGCGAATACCAGTCCATTGGCGGAGTAGTCGTCCAAGATCATGTTCCCATACGCCCCGCCGGCGCCCACCATCAGATGAGGGAGCGCCTCCCCGAGCGTCATCTTTTGTTGGAGACGGGCGGCCTCGATCTGCAAGGCGAGCAGTCTGGATTCCTTCCTAGCATGAACGGCAGCCTCCGGATTACAATAGAGGCTGGCGGGGTCAGAAACCTCCCCCGTGAGGGAGTCTTCCAGGGCAAGCGTCTCCGCATAGTCGATGCCAACCATCTGGCACAATGCTCTTTTAGCCAGCTGCAGGCCATTGTTCAGACGCAGGAGGTTGGACTGCATCTCCGTGCGTTTGAGGGAGACCTTTAACAGGTCGTTTTGATTCACCAGACCGGCATTGAGAGCTCCCTGCACATCGCGGTAGAGGGTATCCAGAAAGTCAAGGGCTGTCATAACGGTCGCCTGTTTGGCTTGAAGCGAGATGACCAGCCAATAGCTCTGCTCTGTCATGAGCAACACCTCTTGCTGTTGGAGCTGGCATTGGAGTTCAGCTGCCTCCACGCCCACCTTGGCCAGCCGATTGCCATAGACGATCTGTCCACCCATGAAGACGGGCTGCACCAGCGTGGCGCCCACAGAAAGTCCCTTCTCGGCAAAAGTGAGGGATTCCGAGAGGTCCAATGTCGGGCCAAAACGCTGATAGAGATACTGGAGCCACTCCCGGATGGTGGCACTCTGGATGTCATCGATACCATATTCGACCAGCGGATGGAGGGCATCATACGCGAGGAATGTGCCGCTCACATTCGGGAAGTACTTGGTGAAGGCCTGCTTTTTGACCAGCTTGGCCATCTCCACATCCAGTTCGGCGTTACGGACCGCTGCATTATGCTCCAGGGCAAGCGACAGACAAGTGCCCAACGACAAGGTTTGGGCTGTTGCGACGGCACAACAGGTCAGACAACAGCACAGGGCAAAGATGAGGGCTTTGGTTTTCATTTTTTATCCTCCTTTTTAAAAATCTGCCAATAGGCCACCGGCAGCACCGTGACGACCAGAGGCAAAGAGAAGATGGTTCCGAAGCAGATCACGACACCCATCGGCATCCAGAGGGCGGTATGGGCGACGATCATGGGCATCACGCCAAGGGCCGTGGTTGCGGAAGTCAGGAAGATCGGGCGCATTCTTCGCTTGCCCGCCTCGAAGCCTGCCTCTCGGGCGTTGAGATGCTGTTCGGTACGCAACATCTCCGCATATTCAAACATGATGATGGCATTACGCACGATGATGCCGATGAGGCTCACCACGCCCAACACAGCCGTAATGCTGAAGTCGAGTTGGAAGAGAAACAGTCCCAACGAGGCGCCAAAGATACAGATCAGGCTCGCGGAGAGTGTCAGCATGACGACGTCAATCTTCGCAAAATGATAGAGCAGGAACACAAAGAGCACCAGCACGGCGGCGACGAAACTCAGGGCTATCTGCGGAATGACCTGGCCATTGGCGCTCGTCAAGCCGCCATTAGAGATCTCCACGCCCTGCGGCAACGTCGGGGATAGTGTCTTCTGGACATAACGGTCGATGACCTTCATCACCTCAGGTTGACTATAGCCTTCTCGCAGATCGGCGCCCACCGTGACCGTCCGTCGGCCATTGCGATGGTTGATGGAGGCATCCGTCCAAGCGGGCTCGATTGAGGCCACCTGGCGCAGGGGCACCCACACTGAAGGGATAGCCGTGGGTATCAAGAAATCCTCCATATCCTGATAGCTCCTGACATGATTCTCTTCTGCGGTATAGAGCACCACCGGGACTTTGTAGTCATCCTCCCAAAGCGCCGTCAGCGCCTGGCCGTCGAGGGCGGAAGAGAGGTACAGAGACAGCATACTCTGCGTGACGCCCAGCCGGGTAGCCTCGTCACTCTTCATTTTCACAGCGATATTCTGGGAGCTCTCGTCCATGTCGGAATGGACCCATGCCAGTGATGGTTGCGTCTGCATGAAACATTTCAGCGACTCAGCCACCCGTTTCAATGAGTCGAGATCATCGCCCGCTATGCGGACCTCCACAGGGTTTTTCACTGCTTGGTAGTCAATCTGCTTAAACCGCACATAAGCATTGGGAAAGTGGTGTGCATACTGCTCGGAGTAGTCTCTCAGAATGCGGCGGGTATCGCGCTCCGAAGTGGTGTTGACGATAAACTGGGCATAGTTCTTATGGGCCATTTGCGGAGCATAGGTGGCATGGAAACGCGGGGAGGAGCAACCGATGAAAGAGGTCACGGAGGTCACGCGCGGATCACGGCGCAACAGATGCTCCATGCTATCAGCCACCAGGGTGGTCTGGTCGATGGTGCTACCTTGCGCCAGATGGATCTCCACAGCGAAGCAGTCGCGGTCAGCCTTGGGCAACATCTGGATATGGAGACGGGAAAACATCAGGGCCCCCAAGCCGACAGCCCCGAAGGCGAAGAGGATGACTACTGCCGGATTCCGGAAACACCAGGAGAGAACACGCTCATAGATATCCTGCAGGCGCTCAAAGAAACGGTTTTGGGCAGTGGCGAAGCGTCCGAGCCGCTGGCCTGTCCTGGGACGGTGGATGTAGCGCGTGGAGATGTAGGGGATAATCCATACGGCATAAAAGATGGAGCATACCAGCGCAAAGGCCACCGTAAAGGGG
>JAFYEU010000132.1 GCA_017544105.1 Bacteroidales bacterium | reverse complement strand
TGTAAGGCGATGGTCGCCTCGTCGCGGCGGGCGATGTCGCTCTTGATTTTCTCCAGAGAGGGGATATTCAAGGCGGAGAGGCGCTGATCCATTAACCTGGGCACTTCCACCTTCGCCCAGCAGTTGAGGTCCCTCTTCGACTCGTCCACCTGGGCGCTTTTCCAGAACCCGCCGTTACAGAACATAAAGAAATCGTCGCCGGGCTTGTAACTCTCGTCTCCCGCGTCGGCGGGCACGAGCCAGATACCGTTGTCAACCACGCTCTTCGGCTCGTCGGGATTGTCCGTATGGCAGGCGCTCAGAGCCAGTGCCACAATGGCCGATACCAACAGATAGAATATCTTTTTCATATAAAATCAGTTGCCACTGGTCAAATACTGGAGGGCGCGCTCCAGTTGAGAGTCACGACCAGTGCTTTGGAAAAGCGTCTCATTGAAGTCCACTTCGATGTCGGGGGTGATGCCCTCGCCTTCAATCAGCTTCCCGTCGAGTGTGAAGGCGGCGAGCATAGGCACATAGCCATAGACGGCGGTCTCGCCCTTCACGCCGATATGTCCGGAGTAGTTGAAGGTGTTGAGGTCGTTGGTGCCCAGCGGGCAGAGGCCGCCCCAGGTGCGCTTGCCGATAACCTTGCCATTGGGCATGGTCTTGACGCCCAGGGAGGACATCTCGGACAAGCTGACAGACCTGCAGTTGGTGAGGATGACGACGGGCTCGGTGATGGTCTCGTGGGGCGTGCTCATGGTGGGAGCGGTGGCCTCCATCATCGGGGAGTAGTCGTAGCGGGCGGTGCCGCGCTTGTAGCGCTGGTAGCCGACGTGCAGGCCGCCGGAGGGCACCAGTGAACCCACAAAGTACTGGTAATCATCCACGTTGCCGCCGGTGTTGCTACGCACGTCCAGGATTACACCGCCGAGCGTTCCGTTTCGGTGGAGCTGCTGCACGGTGTTGAACCAGGCTTGCCACACCTCGCGCATCTGCTGGATATGATACATGGTGGCGGGTTCGGAGGTGTTGAAGGTCTTTTGTGTGCGGGCATCATCCAAATAGAGCGTCATAGCGAAGCTGCTGACGTGGAAATAGGCTATATTGCCTTTGAGCAGGGCGTAGTTGAACGTGATGCCTTTCGTGACGAAGAGGGGGTCGATGTAGTCATGGCCGGGAATCTCGAGGAAGCTGTACTTCTCGCGCAGACGGTTGTAGAGGGCGACGGCGGCGTCCATCAAAGCGCCCTCGATGGCACTCAGCTCCTGGTAGAAGCCTTGCAGCTGCTGGAGCTGGAAGGTCTCCATCTCGGTGGGGCTAGGTAGTGCAGAGAGCTCCTGGATGCGGCCCATCACCCACTGGAGGCCGATGCCGGGTGTGCCGAGGAAGCGCATGAGCAGGCCAAGGGCGTCGGTGCTATAGCTCATTACGATGGGATTGCCCTCAGCATCGGTCTCCACCTGGTTATGGGCCACATCGGTATAGTAGGTGAGGTCGGGCTTGAAGGTGCTGGCCATTGCGTAGTCGTCGCGCGAGGCATTGCGGTCCAGGGAGGGCATATAGGTCACGGTATTGCCCGTTTTGTGGTTCTTCATTTCGAAGTTGAAGTGGCCGTCGTGCAGCGGACTGAGGGTCTTCTGCAAGAGGGTCTTCAACTCGTCGTCGGTCACGGTGGCGTCCTTGGCGCGACGGTCGAGGGCCTCGAACTGGGGATAGTACTCGTCGTAGATGGCATCCCAGTCCACGCCGTGCTCGGCCTCGTAGTCCCAGATGGTATAGTTCTGGTTCAGTCCGTTCCACATAATGTGGAACTTGGCGGCAAAGGAGGTGTCGGCAGCAGCGAACACCAATTTGTCATTGTGGTCGTAGGATACCAGCGTGTCGCTCTCAGGGCGGCAGGCTCCCATAGTCAACAGCAGGAGCACCGCACTCGTGATGGATAATATCTTTTTCATGGATGATGAACGATTGAGGGTTGAACTTTACTTGAACAAATAATACACGCCTACCTGGAAGGCCAAGGTGCTGTTGTAGCGATAATCCTCGACGCGCATATAGGGCTTGGTGGTAGAGGTAAGGCCGTGGTAGTAGCGGGCTTCGAACTGGATGGCCCAGTGCTGGGCCATGCGGTACTCCAGACCGGCCGAGGCCAGTAGACCGGCATCCCAGCGGTTGTCGCGGTCAGCGTTGAACTTCACGTCCTCGTCGATGTCCACCCACTCGTCGCTGAACACGTTGAAGTCGGTGCCGGAGAGATGGCTGTTGAGCCAGATGCCGGTGTAGAAACCCAGGTTGCAGAAGCCGCGCAGCCGATTACCGCCAAAGCTGAAGGCGGCCATTACGGGCAGCTGCACGTAGTCGTTGCGATAGCAATACTCCCATTTGTCGAGCATAGCACGATGGAGCTGGTAGTTCTTCTGCGTGAAGTTGAGATCCACGCGCACGCCCAGCCAGTCCTTGAAGTTGTACTGCCCGGAGGCGCCGACGGTGAGGCCAGGGGAGCCCTGAATCTCGTAGCTGTCATGTACTGCTTGTCCATGGAGTAGAAGTTGTAGTCTCCTCCGGTGGTAGCGCCGACGCGCCATTGCGCGTGGGCTGAAAGGGTCGTCAGCAGCATTACGGCCATCATCAAAGTTCGCATTCTCATCGTCTTATCTTTGTGTGATTATTAAGTTCCTCTAGCAGTTCGATATTCTCTTGGATAAACCGGGCCAGAGCGGCATTCTTTTCACCAATCCGCCACCGCTGGAAAATGATGATGGCCACCAGCATCAGTACGATGACGATGATGGCGGCTGCCAGGGCTACGGTGAGGATGAAGGTGAAATCCATACGTTTTGCTCGTTAAATCCTGGAGCAAAGGTATGCAAAAAGGGGTGGACAGTTGTGCCACCCCTACAAATCATTGTGCCAATTCTGCAAAAACTACTTTTTTGCAGCTTTCCGAAAGTCCGAAGGAGACATGGAATAGGCTTCGTCGAAGAGGCGGTAGAAAGTGCGGCGGGAAAGGCCGCATAGTTCGGCGATGAGGGCTACGGAATCGGAAGTGGTGGCCAGCAGGCGGGCTGCATAGCGCAGGCGGTAACCGTTGATGAAGTCGGTGGGCGTCACGTCGGCGCACTCGCGCAGGGCATCGTGGATATAGGTGCGGTTGGTACCGGCCAGACCGGCCAGCGTATCCTGGTTGGTGTCGGGATTGGTGAAGACTTCGGGATCCTGCATCAGTTCGCACAAGCGGCGGTATAGCAGCTCATTCTGCGAAAGCGACTCGGACGGCCTTTCCCGCAGGGCTTCGCGCTCTTCGGCTTCGGCCTTCTCCCGCTGCTGAATCTCCTGATAGAGGCTGCGGTTTTTCTCCTCCAGCGCCTTGTTGTAGATGCGGGCGCGTACAAGGAGATAGCCCACGAGCAAGAGGATGATGATGGCCGATAGGAGGATGATGCGGTGAACAGCCAGCGAGTGGCGGCGGCTGGTGATTTCGGCCTCTTTCTCACGGATGACCTCCTGCTGCTCCATCTCCATCTTCCGCTCCTCCAGATGGATGGAATCGCTTAAGTGGCGCATACGGTCGGCGTATGTCATAGCCTCGTCTGTGCGTCCGGCCTTTTGCAAGGCCTTGTATTGGCTCATCATATAGTTGTCAATGTAGGCGCTGTTGATGGCGCTGCCCTGGGCCAGATAGAGGGAATCGGTCTTGCGGAACAGACGGATGGCCTTGTCATAGCGGCCGACCATTGTGAGGTAGCGGGCTTCGGCTATCAAGTCATAGGGCGACAGATCGGGAGCTTGCCGATGTTTCCGGTACAGAGCCTCGGCTTTGTCGAAATAGCCGTTGGCGGCATAGGCAAGGGCCTGGTTGATGGTCAGGTTGTTGACGCGTTTGTTTAGGACGTACTCCGGCATGTCGGGACAGCGGGCCATACGGGCCATGGCTGTATCGGCCTTCTCCACCATAGGCAGAGCTTTCTGGGGCATTTCCTGCTCAAGGTAGAACTCCGTGGTCTCTATTACGGCTACAACCAGGGCATCTATGATCCAGTAATCTTTGGGCTGCACAACGCCCATCATCAGGTCGATGCCTTCCAGATAATAGCGTTCGGCCTCTTCCAGGTGCCCCATATGGTCCTCGCAGCTGGCTTTGTTGGTAAGCGCGCGACTTTTGATTCGCAGGGCCATTTGTTCGTCCAGACCACCTTTATCCACGTCGGCCATAATCTCGTCGGCCAGATGGATGGCCTTTCCCCATTCGCCATTTTTGTTCAGCAGCGAAGTAAGCTGGAGAAGGGCCGAATAGTAGTTGACGCCTTCACTCCTGAGTTCGGGACTGTGCTTGATTTGCTCGCCGTAGAAAAGAGCCAGTTGCGTCTGGCCCATCCGCCCGTAGACATTGGACCGGATCAGGTTGGCCGTAGTTTCCGTGAACACGCCGGCCAGTTCAGCACTGTCTACCCGTTCCAATACTTGTTCCGGGTTCGAGAATAATATATCCTGGAGCTCGTTTTTCAGCTGGGTGGCTTCCTCGCTGCGGTCGGGCCTTGAACAGCCTACTAACAACGACAGCGCCGCAACCACGGCTGTTAATAGGATGATATATCTGCGTTTTTTCATACAACTCCAATAGAAACGCAAATATACTGATTTTGTCCCAAAAGGAGTATATTTGTCTTTCATAATTACACAGCTATCGATACTGTCAAGACAAATAAACAGGAGGCCGATTGACCTCCTGTTAACTTTGCCCCAAGACCACGTGGCGGTTAAGCACAAAACATGTTTTTTTCTTTACTCATATTCACGACGATATAATTACGCCATTTGGATAAATTTAAGTATCTTTGCCCCTCACAAAGGCGGAAACGAATGGACTATCGGCAATTACTGGATGACGTTTTTTACGTTATGCTCTTTGGGGGCGTAACGATTTCCGGCATAGTGGCCGCCTTCTATCTTCTGTTCAGAAAGGCTAATGCCATTGCGCCGGAAGTGACGTCTCCTGTGCGCCTGCGCCGTTGGACGGCGGCCTTCCTGCTTGCAGGTGCGTTCAGCCACGTGTGGTGGATTCTTGCTGTTACCCATCCTCTCACGAAAGATCCCATAACAAGCTATGCAGTAACGTGCTGCCTGGATATCATCACAGTGTTTCCCACAATGATGGGTACGCTCCTTTCCATGCTGCAAGACAGGCGGCGTCCTCTCTGGCCCTTTTGCCTGGCCCTTCTGCCACTCCTTCTCCTATATTCCCTCTTTATTTCGTTGGGGAACAAGGGCATTCTTACCTTTATAATCGTTTACGCCCTGCTCTTCATTGTAGTCTTTACGCTTTTCATGGTCTTTTCTGTCCGTCACTACGGGCGCTGGCTGCAGGAAAATTATGCCGACTTGGAACACAAGGAGATACGAATGAGTCTTCTGGTGCTGGCCGTTTTCCTTATCTTTTTTGCGATGTACGAAACCGTCGAGACAGGGGGGCGGACTTTAGCTTATCTTCTGCAGGCCGATATACTGTTTCTCACGGTGTTTCTGGTATGGCGCGTGGAAACGCTGCAGGAGTTAATTCCCGCCGCTCCGGCGGTCCAGGAGGCGTCTTCGCCGATTCCCGACAACATCGGCCCGCTGCTGGAAACGAAATGCGAGAGGGCACAGCTATACCTGCAACACGACTTGAGCCTGGCTCAACTGTCCCTTGCCATCGGAACCAACCACAGTTATCTGAGC
>JAFYEU010000131.1 GCA_017544105.1 Bacteroidales bacterium | reverse complement strand
TGCAACGGTCCAAACGTTTTTACGTTTGCCGAAGTACCCACGGGTACGTTTCAAAATCTTTTTTCTTCTTGCTCTTGAAGCAACATGATTAACTGATCTTGGCATAATTGATTTTCCTTTCTTTTACGTCAGCGGTTTATAAACCTTATAAACTCTTTTCGGGCTGATAGTAAACTTTTAATGATTAATAACTCGGGTTAATTAGCACTGTCCCAGCATTTGCTTGACGGTGCGTTCTAAGTTAGGTTCGACAATAGCGCTGTAAGCCAGGTTGCGTTTTCTCTTTTTGGTCTTTTTAGTGAGAATGTGGCTGTGGTAAGCGTGATGTCTCTTTACTTTACCGGTGCCGGTCAAAGTAAATCTTTTCTTGGCAGCGGATTTCGTTTTAATTTTTGGCATTTTCTCTAATTTTTAAAGGTTAATATATATAGAGTTAACAGCATTTACTTTTTGGATTTCGGACTCAACATGATAGTCATGTTCTTGCCCAACAGGGTCGGCATCTGATCCAACTTGCCATAATCTTCCAGGCTCTGGGCGAAACGCAGCAGCAGCAGTTCCCCTTGATCCTTGTAGATGATGGAGCGGCCCCGGAAGGTCACCATCACTTTCACCTTGTATCCGTCAGTCAGGAACTTGGTGGCATGATTCAACTTGAAGTTGAAGTCGTGGTCGTCGGTCTGCGGCCCCATGTGAATCTCCTTAACCTGCGTCTTGGCACTGTTGGCCTTGATCTCTTTCTGCTTCTTCTTCTGTTCGTAAAGATATTTCTGATAATCCATCACCTTGCATACCGGCGGGTTGGCCTGCGGGGAGATCTCCACCAGATCCAGCTCATAGCGCTCGGCAATCTCCAAAGCTTCCCGGAGGGAGACAATCTTCGGCTCGAAATTCTCTCCTACTACGCGTACTACTTGGGAGGTGATGTTTTCATTAATATTATGCTGGGCTTCCTTCTTGTTGGGCGCAACATAACGAACTCGGTTTCTAGGGTTTGGTGTGCTCTTCAAAGTTCCTTTTCTGTTTATTTTTTCTAATAATTTTATACTTAATAAATTGGGGCGCAAAAATACACTTTTTTTTAATCCTACTTCATTTTATGTATTTTTTTTATTTTTGCACTTTCTTTTCATCTGGTAATATCTGAAAAATGAAAATATCCGTAATCCATAAATGCAAGGCCCTATTGCTGGGAGCTTTTCTCCTGGTTGGTTTTTCCCTTACCCCCCTGCAAGCCCAACGTTCCGAAATAGGACTTTTTGGTGGCGGCGGTTTTTATCTCGGGGAACTCAATCCCACCCATCTCTTTGCTGCAACCCAGCCAGCGGGTGGCCTGATATACCGGTATAATCTGACCCCCCGTTGGGCGCTGAAGGCCGATTTCATCTTCGGAAGAGTGGCCGGCAGCGATGCCTTGACCAACAAAGGCTATGAGCGCAACCTCAGTTTCTACGCTCCCATCACGGAGTTCTCTGTTGAGGCGGAGCTGAACTTTTTCAATCTCTATAACTCTACCGGCAAGAACCGTTTCACCCCCTATATCTTCGCCGGCGTCACCCTCTTCTCTTTCAATCCGAAGACCGAGTATAACGGCACGATCTATGAGTTGCAGAGCTTCGGCACAGAAGGTCAGGGGCTTGAAGGCGGTCCCGCCAAGAACTACTCCCTCACCTCTTTTGCCATCCCCTTCGGAATAGGCCTTCGGGCCACCATCGGCCGCTATTTCTCCATCGGTGCGGAGTGGGGTATCCGCTACACCTTTACCGATTACCTCGATGATGTACACGGGGTCTATTACGACAACGACCTGCTGCGCGAAAACCGCGGCGACCTCATCGCGAACCTCGCTGACCGCTCCCCCGAACTGACTGATGATCAGGGACAAGCCTTGCCCTACCACCAGGCTGGTGAACAACGTGGCAATACCACCACCACCGACATATACTCTTTCTTCGGTCTCACCTTTACCGTCAGATTTGGCAATGAAGACAAGACCTGTGACCTCAGGGTGCCCAGAAAGAGAAGATAATTTTCCCGATGATGACAATAGAAACGAAGAATATACCCGCCCACGTGGCCATTATCATGGATGGCAACGGACGATGGGCGCAGATGGAAGGTCATGAACGCACCTATGGACACCAGCATGCCCTTACCGCCGTGCGGGAAGCCATCGAAGGCGCCGGCGAACAGGGTGTTCAGTACCTGACCCTATATGCTTTCTCCACTGAAAATTGGAACCGCCCCAAAGAGGAGGTGGACATCCTCATGAAACTCTTTATCCAGGCAGTCCATAACGAACTCGATGAACTGAACCGCAAAAATGTGCGGCTGCTGATGACTGGCCGCCTGGAAGACCTGCCCGACGATTGCCAAGAAGCCATGCGCCACGCCATGGAGACGACCGCCCACAACACCGGTCTTACCGTCATCCTTGCCATCAGCTACAGCGGACGCTCTGAACTGACCGATATGGCCCGGAAAATCGCTCAACAGGTGAGCCAAGGCTCCCTGACCCCCGGGGAGATCACCCCCGACACCATCCGGCAACATCTATACCTCCCTGACGTGCCCGATCCCGATATCCTGATCCGTACCGGTGGCGACATCCGCATCAGCAACTTCCTCCTCTGGGAAATAGCCTATTCCGAACTCTTCTTCCTCCCCGTATTGTGGCCCGACTTTAGAAAGAAAGACCTCCTTGAAGTCCTCCAAGAGTTCCAAAACAGAGAACGCCGCTTCGGAAAAACAAGCGCCCAAATCTCCCAACCATAATTTTTGTATCTTTGCCGACTTTTTGAAAATTTGGAATGAAACTGCAGAAATTCGTTTTTCGGCTGCTATTGTTGATGTTGATTGCCTGTACTACAAATAGTTACGGGCAAGTCATCGTTTCCGGTGACGGTCCCGACAAGCCCGAGAAAATGGATTATACCTCCCCCAAAGAGTACGAAATCGGAGGAATAACCTCCTCTGGAACCGCCCCTTTGGACCAACGACTGCTCTCCTTCCATGTCGGTGACAAGATCATGATTCCCGGTGATGAGATCACCAACAGCATCAAAGCCCTCTGGCGTACCGGTCTCTATGAGGATGTGGAGATCACCCTGACCCGCGTCTCCGGCAATATCGCCTTCCTCGATGTGCGTCTGGAAGACCGTGCCCGCCTTATCTCCTTCGGTTTTAAAGGCACTACGAAAGCGGATGAAACAGACCTCCGTGAAAAACTCCATATCTCCCAAGGCAATATCGTCAATGATAACCTCAAAACGACCTGCGTCAATATCATCAAAAAGTATTATATCGACAAGGGTTTCTACAATTGTGAGGTGGCGATTCAGGAAATTCCTGACGAGAAAATCAAAAATGCCGTCAGCTTGCTCTTCGACATCCAGAAGTCCAAAAAAGTAAGAATCGCCCAGATCAATATTGAGGGAAATGACGGTGTGCCGAAGGCGGTCCTGCTCCGCGCCATGAAGGAGACCAAGGAGAAATCCCGTTTCATGCCTCTGTATAAGGCCGACACCGCTATTGCCTATACCTTGAAACACAAGGGCTATTACCAGTCCAAGGACATTGTGGAGCATTTCGACGATTACTTTTCTCCGCGTGTGAAACTCCGAATCTTCAAAAAGTCCAAGTTTACCAAGGAGGGCTATGCTAAAGACAAAGTCAACCTTATCAACAAATTTAACGAACTCGGCTACCGGGATGCCATTATTGAGAGGGACACCTATTACATCAAAGACCATGATGTCTATATTGATATCAAGGTGAATGAGGGTCCCCAGTACTATTTCCGGAACATCAATTTCGTGGGCAATACCGTCTATCCGACCTCGATGCTTCAACAGTTGTTGGGTATCAGCAAAGGCGATGTGTATAACCAGACCCAGCTGACCAAAAACCTGACCATGAAAGAGGAGGGTGACGATATAGCTTCTCTTTACATGAACAATGGTTACCTCTTCTTCAGCGCCAACCCGGTGGAGGTGGCGGTGGAGGGTGATTCCATCGATATAGAAATCCGTATCCGGGAGGGCAAACAGGCTCGCTACAACCATATCAACATTGTGGGTAATACCAAAACCAACGACAATGTGATCTTGCGTGAGATCACCACCATTCCCGGACAACTGTTCAACCGTGCCGACATCATCCGCACCCAACAGGTACTCATGTCGCTAGGCTACTTCAATCAGGAGAAGATGGATGTGCAGCCTAAACCGAATGAGGCCGATGGTACCGTGGACATCACCTATGTGGTGGAAGAGACCACCTCCGACCAGCTTTCGCTGAGTGCCGGATATGGCGCCACCGGTTTTGTGATCACAGGAGGCGTCACCTTCAACAACTTCTCTACCAAAAAGCTGTTCAAGAAGGATGCGTGGGCTCCTATCCCGGGCGGCGATGGCCAGCGGCTTTCCTTGAATGTGTCCACCAATGCCTCTTGGTACCAATATTACAATCTCTCCTTCACGGAACCCTGGCTGGGCGGCAAGAAACCCAACGCCTTGACCATGGGTGTTTACTACCAGAAGCAGACGAACAGCCGCAAGAAAACGGAAGACACCTACGCCTGCTCCAGTATCGCCGGCGCCTCGGTGTCCTTGGCAAGCCAGCTCAAATGGCCGGATGATTATTTCTCCATGTCTCACACCATCTCTTACGAGTATTACAACGTGAAAAACTGGTCCGGCTATTATGTTTTCAGCAACGGCCATGCCAACAGTTTGAGCTATATCTTTACTTTGTCAAGAAACTCTGTCAACGCACCCATCTATCCGCGTGAAGGATCCAGCCTTACCTTCTCCGTGCAACTGACCCCGCCATACTCGCTGATGTCTCACAAAGACTATACCAACGCCACCGATCAGGAGAAGTACAAGTGGCTTGAATTCCACAAATGGAAGTTCAATGCCTCCTGGTTCACCCGTATTGTGGACAACCTGGTGCTCAACATCCGGTTGAAGATGGGCTTCATGGGCTGTTACAATCAGGACATCGGCATCACCCCGTTTGGCCGATTCTATCTGGGTGGCGACGGTCTTTCCACCTATGCCTACGACGGTCGTGAGGTGATCGGCATGCGTGGTTATGAGGATGAGGCACTTTCTCCTTACCGGGATGGCCTTTCTACCGGTGCCAGCATCTACCATAAATTCACGGCTGAACTGCGTTATCCCATCACGCTCAATCCTACCGCGACAGTCTACCTGCTCGCCTTCCTGGAGGCTGGTAAGGGATGGATCGACAAACACCAGTACAATCCGTTCAACCTGTATAAGTCTGCCGGTGTCGGCGTGCGCGTCTATCTGCCTATGTTCGGCTTGCTCGGCTTCGACTACGGATACGGTTTCGATGATGTGCCCGGACGCAACAGCAAACACAGCCAGTTCCATATCTCTATCAACCAATCCATAGACTAATACAATAAAAACCACTATAATCCGTTAATACATCACAAAAAATCCCAATACAATGAAAAGAATTATCCTTTTTGCCATGATTTGTTTTGCCTGTATGACCTCTTTCGGGCAAAAGTATGCGTATATCAATTCAGAGTATATCCTCTCCAACATGTCGGAATACAAAGAGGCCCAAGCTGAGCTGAACCGTCTGGCCGTGATGTGGCAGAAGGAGATAGAAGCCAAATTCTCCGCCATCGATTCCATGTACAAGAGATATCAGGTGGAAGCTATCACCATGCCGGAGCAGATTAAAATCAGCCGCGAAGAAGCCATTATCGCAGAAGAAAGAGCCGCCAAAGACTTGCAAAAGAAACGCTTTGGCCAGGATGGAGACCTCTTCAAGAAACGTGAAGAGCTCGTGAAGCCGATCCAAGACCGCGTGATCTCTACGGTCAACGACTATGCCAAGGAGAAAGGCTACGCTTTTGTATTTGACGCCGCCGGCGATATGACCATCATCTATGCTGACCCGAAATGGGATATCAATGCCCAGATTTTACAAAAATTGGGTGTCTCAGTAAACGATGACCTCGATGATTAGTCTATCTCCCTGTTTTTGAGTTTTTATAAATCCGATAAATTTACATAGAATGAAGAAATTGTTAGTTCTCGTGGCAGCTGTTCTGCTCTTCTCTTTGAACCCTGCCTCTGCTCAAAAGTACGGACATGTCAACTCCAGTGAGATCCTGGAGCTGATGCCCGGTATTGACTCCCTGCAAATCAAACTGATGGCTTTCCAGACGGAATTGCAGAACGAATATCAGAATATGGTGCAGGAGTATCAGCAGAAAAAAGACAAGTTTGACCGTGAAGTAGGCACCATGTCCTCCTCCGTTCGTCAGTTGCGTGAAAAAGATCTGGAAGATTTGGCCAACCGCATTCAGGTTTTCCAGGCTAACGTGCAAGACGACTTGGAAGAGAAGCAGTATGAGTTGGCTAAGCCATTCCAAGACAAAATCCAGAATGCCATCAACAAAGTGGCGAAGGATCATGGCTATGCCTACATCTTCGATACAAAGATCCTCCTTTATTTCGAGAATGGGGAAGACATCACGCCACTGGTTAAGAAAGAATTAGGAATCAAGTAAAACTGACGGTCATGAAGAAACTGTTCTTTATATTGTTGGCAGTCTTGTGCTGTGCGGGCGTTTCAGCCCAGAAGGCTAAATTCGGCCATGTGGACTATGCCTCCATCATGCCGTTGATGCCTGGCATTGACACTGCTCAGGCCGCCATGGCAGATATGCAAAAAGAGTTGGAGGAGGAAGGCGCCATCATGTCACAGGAGCTGAAGCAGAAGGAAGAAGACTATATGAAACTGGCCAATTCCGGTGCTTCTGCTGCCGTCTTGAAAGTGAAGGAAGATGAGTTCAACAGACTCTATGAGCGTTTCCAAACCTTTGTCTCCGATGGTGAGAAGCGTTTACAGGAGAAACAGCTCGAATTGTTGAAACCCTTCCAGGATAACCTGTTGGCTGCCATCAAGAAGGTGGCACAGGCTGAACACTACACATATGTCTTTGACATTTCCACCTTGGCTTTTTATGGCGAGTCCACCGATCTGACGGCCGCCGTGAAGAAAGAGTTGGGGATCCAATAGTTCATTGTAATAGGAACATAAAAAATCCCGCTGGTTTTCCGGCGGGATTTTTTTGTGTATAAGCAATTGTGAGGATTCAGGATTTTTATTTCAGATGCGTATCAAACCAGTCGATGAAGTTGCGGTGCCAGAGCAGGCTGTTCTGCGGTTTGAGCACCCAGTGGGTTTCATCCGGGAAGTAAAGGTAGCGGCTCGGGATGTGTCGCATCTGCGCGGCATTGTAGGCTGCCATGCCCTCGGAAGCCACAATGCGGAAGTCGAATTCACTGTGGATGACGCAGATGGGTGCATTCCATTTATCTACAAACAGATGGGGTGAGCAGGCATAGCTCTTCTTCACTTGGGGGTTGTTCCAGTCCCAATAGGGGCCACCGATATCCCAGTTGTCGAACCAGAGTTCCTCGGTCTCCAGATACTGCTGTTCGAAGTTGAACATGCCGTTATGGGCGAGGAGAGCCTTGAAACGACGGCCATCCTGATAGCCTTTCACATCATAGTTGTGGCCGGCGAGCCAGTAGATGCTATAGCCACCGAAACTGGCACCGCAGGCCCCCAGACGCTCCTTGTCGATTTGTTTCACACTGTCGGTGAAGAAGTCGGCAGCTCGCATGTAGTCCTGCATGCAGAGTCCGCCGTAGTCGCCGCTAATCTCCTCGCACCACTCGGTACCGAAGCCGATGGTACCGCGACGGTTGGGGGCGATGATGAAGTACTCGGCGCCACTCATCACCATGAAGTTCCAGCGCGTGCTCCAGAACTGGCTCACCATTGACTGCGGTCCGCCCTCGCAATAGAGCAGGGCAGGATAAACCTTCGTGCTGTCGTAGTTGTAAGGATAGATGAGCCACGTGAGCATCTCCTTGCCGTCCACGGTCTTGATCCAATGCTCTTCTACCTTGCCCATGTGCACCTGGGAGAGGATGTCGTCGTTGATGGCGGAGATCTTTTTGCCATCCGCCTTGTCATCGTTCAGGTTGTAAACGAAGATCTCGGCCGGATACTGAATAGAGACTTGGTCGGCATAGAGCTTGTCGCCTACCAGTTCGAAGCCGTGTACGTCATGGTAGCCGTGTGAGATCTGTCGGAATTCCTTGGTGGCGCGGTTGCAGGCGAAGATCTCGTCCATGCCGCGATAGTTGACCACCCCCACTAGCTCCTTGTCATCGTCCGTCCAGCTGATGCCGGTGAAGTTGTAGTCGAAGTTTTCCGACAAGTCGGTGCGCGTGCCCGTGGTGAGATCCATGACCATCAGGCGCAACTTGTCGCTTTCGTAGCCGTCACGTTCCATGCTTTCCCACGCGATCATCTTGCCATCGTGACTGAACACAGGGTTCTGGTCGTAGCCCATGATGCCCTCGCTGAGGTTCTTGGTGGTTTTCTTTTCAATATCATATAAGAAGATGTCACTATTCGTGGAGTGAGCATAGTCTGACCCGGTCTTCTTGCGGCAAGTGTAGGCGATCTTCTTGCTGTCGGGACTGTAGTTGTACTGTTCCACGCCGCCCCACGGGCGCATCGGGCACTCGAAGGTGCTGTCGATAAGACAGACGGCCTTGTCCACATCGATCTTTTTGCCATCGAATTCGGCCAGGAAGATTTGCGGATATTCATCCACCCAGTTGTCCCAATGGCGATACATCAGGTCCTCGTTGATGCGGCCGGTGGTTTTGTCAAGGCCGGCATAGAGCTTCTCAAGATGGTTGGGGCGTACCACAGGCTTGGTGGTGATGTAGACGACAGATTGACCGTCGGGAGCCAGCTTGAAGCCTTCAAAACCACGCTCATAGGTGGCGAGCACACTCTCTTTTCCATTCTTCACCTTCATGGCGAGGATCTCATTGTCGCGACAGAAGAGCAGCGTCTCGTCATCTTTCCATACCAGATTGAACTCGCTCGGCGCCGTCGTGGTGAGCTGGGCCACATGACTGCCGTCGGCGTTCATCAAGTAGATTTCGGCGTTACCCTTGTTCTCATTCATGTCGTAATAGGTGACCGTGTAGGCGATTTGCTTGCCGTCGGGGGAGACAGCCTTTTCGCCCATCTTGCCCAAGGCCCACATCACCTCCGGGGTGAAGCGGCCATCCTGGACTTGGATTTCAGGTTTCCCGATCACTTTAGTGCTGTTTGTGTCTTGTTTCTTTGTGCAGGCGCAAAGAAGCGACACCAAAGCCATTGCAAAAAATAGTTTCTTCATAAGGAGATATTTATTATGATTCTTAAAAAATGCAAAGAGAGGACGGTGGAAGATTATTTTTTCCGGAAATAGATCTCTATAGGCACGCCGCTGAAGTTCCAGTGTTTGCGGATCTGGTTCTCCAAGAATCGCTTGTAAGAGTCCACCACATATTGGGGCAG
>JAFYEU010000130.1 GCA_017544105.1 Bacteroidales bacterium | reverse complement strand
TCTGGTCGAGGGAGGCACCATCGAAAATCGGGGTGGCATATTTCGTGCCCGTTTTCTTACCCGCCCAAGCCAAGATGGTCTCGTAAATCTGACCGAGGTTCATACGGGAAGGCACACCCAGCGGGTTCAGCACCACATCTACAGGGCGTCCGTCCGCAAGGAACGGCAAATCCTCCTGACGCACAATCTTCGCCACGCAACCCTTGTTACCGTGACGACCAGCCATCTTGTCACCCACACGCAGCTTGCGTTTGTTGGCGACATACACCTTGGCCATTTGTACAATGCCAGAAGGCAGCTCGGTGCCGATGGTTGCATCGAAAATCTCACGCGTGCGGCGAGACTCAATGTCACGGACTTTCACCAGATAGTTGCGGATAACCGCAGCCACCATGCCGTTCACACGACTGTCATTGGTCCACTTAGACACTGACACCGTCTTATAATCGATGGAATTCAATATTCTTTGGGAGAACTTGGAACCCTTTTGCACAACGGGTTCTTTGGTGTCGTTGTAAACCACATGGGCTACCCTACCCTCCAACAGCTTGTACAACTTACCCACAAGCACCTCTTTCAAGGCATCCAACTCCACCTGATATTTCGCCTTGATTTCCTCTTCAATGTCCTTGTCTTTGGTCTTCGACTTTCTGTCCTTAATAAGACGGGACATGGATTTCGCGCCAATGACCACGCCACGCATGGCTGGGGGCGCCTTGAGAGAGGCATCCTTCACATCGCCGGCCTTGTCTCCGAAGATGGCACGGAGCAATTTCTCCTCGGGGGTCGGATAAGACTCACCTTTCGGGGTAATCTTACCAATCAGGATATCGCCTTCCTTCACTTCCGCACCCACGCGAATCAGACCGTCTTCGTTCAAATCCTTGGTCGTTTCGGACGAGACATTCGGAATATCATTGGTCAACACTTCCTGGCCGCGCTTGGTGTCGCGAACCTCCAAGGTGAAAGACTCTATGTGGATTGAAGTGTATAAGTCGTCGGTGACCGCCTTTTCGGAAATCACGACTGCATCCTCGAAGTTGTATCCTTTCCAAGGCATGAAGGCCACCATCAGGTTGCGGCCAAGAGCCAACTCACCATTTTCTGTGGCATAACCTTCCGTCAGGACATCCCCTTTCTTAACCTTCTGGCCTTTTGTCACAATAGGACGCTGGTTGAAGCAGGAGTTCTGATTCGTTCTTCTGAACTTCAGGAGCTGATAGTTCTTTACATTGGAGTCGAAGCTGACCAGCTCTTCCGCTTCCGTACGCTCGTAGTCAATCTCAATATGCTGGGCATCAACGGATTTCACCACACCGTTGCCTTCTGCAAGCAACACCACGCGGGAATCCACCGCCACACGGTGTTCCAAACCGGTACCCACAATAGGCGCCTCGGGGCGCAACAACGGCACGGCCTGGCGCATCATGTTGGATCCCATCAACGCACGGTTAGCATCATCGTTCTCCAAGAAAGGAATCAGGGATGCAGCAATAGAAGCAATTTGGTTGGGGGCAATGTCTATCAAGTCAATCTCCTCTCGCGGCAGAATGGGGTAATCGGCCAGACGGCGGGCTTTCACCTTTTCGCCGAGCAGCCCGTTCTCATCCATAGGCGTGTTAGCCTGCGCGATACGTTTGTTGTCCTCCTCTTCGGCTGTCAGGAAAATGGGCGGCTCATCGAAGCGCACCTGACCATTGTCCACACGACGATACGGGGTCTCGATGAAACCGAGGTCGTTGATGCGGGCGAATACACAGAGGGAGGAAATCAAACCAATGTTAGGACCTTCAGGGGTCTCAATCGTACACAGACGACCATAGTGCGTGTAGTGTACGTCACGCACCTCAAAACCGGCACGCTCACGGGACAAACCTCCGGGTCCCAATGCAGAGATTCTGCGTTTGTGCGTAATCTCTGACAGCGGGTTGGTCTGATCCATGAACTGCGACAGCTGGTTGGTGCCGAAGAACGAGTTCACCACTGAAGACAAAGTCTTGGCATTAATCAAATCTTGCGGATAAAAGGATTCATGGTCACGCACGTTCATCTTCTCACGAATGGTACGTGCCATGCGGTTCAGGCCAAGGCTGAACTGGTTATATAATTGCTCACCGACAGTGCGGACGCGTCTGTTGCTCAAGTGGTCAATATCATCAACTTCTGTCTTGGAGTTGATAAGTTCAACCAAATAACGGATAATGGAGATGATATCCTCATTGGTGAGCACGCCCGTTTCCATCGGGATGTTCAAATTCAGTTTCTTGTTGATACGATAGCGGCCCACTTCGCCGAGGTCATAGCGTTTCTCGGAGAAGAAGAGCTTATCGAGAGTGGCGCGAGCGGTTTCCTCGTCAGGAGCTTGTGTGCTCTTCAATTGCATATAGATATACTCGATGGCCTGCTTGCCTGAGTTCGTCGGATCCTTTTGCAATGTGTTGAAAATCACAGAATAGTCAACCTGTTTCTCATCCTGTTTGTGGAAAAGCACCGTTTTGATATTCGCATCCGCCACCATGTTGATGTGGTCTTTCTCGAATATGGTTTCGCGATCAATGATCACCTCCGTACGTTCGATGTTCACCACCTCACCGGTCTCGTCATCTACAAAATCCTCGTACCAAGTCTTGGTCACGGCAGCCGCTAACTTCTGGCCTACATATTTCTTCAAGTTGGCTTTGGATGCCTTCACCTCCTCGGCAATGTCGAAAATGCTGAGAATGTCCTTGTCCGTCTCATAGCCGATGGCGCGCAACAGCGTCGTAACTGGCAATTTCTTCTTACGGTCGATGTAAGCGTAAAGGACATTGTTGATG
>JAFYEU010000129.1 GCA_017544105.1 Bacteroidales bacterium | reverse complement strand
GGCAGGTTGTCGATGGTCATCTTCCGCACCGTCGTGTCGAGGGTGGCGAAGAGCTTGTTCTCGGCAAACACCTCACTCTTGGCGAGCAGGTTCATCATCGTACTCTTACCCACGTTGGTATAGCCCACGAGGGCGACACGGATCAGGCGCCCTCTGTTCTTCCGCTGGGTGGTCTTCTGCTGGTCGATCTCTGCCAGGCGCTGTTTCAACAGGGTGATACGCTGCAGGATGATACGGCGGTCCATCTCCAACTGCGTCTCACCCGGTCCACGCAGACCGACAGAGCCTTTACCGCCACCAGAGCCGGATCCACCACCCTGGCGCTCCAGGTGTGTCCACAGACGTTGCAGTCGGGGCAGCATATAGCGGTGCTGCGCCAGTTCCACCTGCGCCTTGGCCTCTGCGGTCTGGGCACGCATGGCGAAGATATCCAGAATCAGAGAGGTACGGTCGAGGATCTTCACCTGCAGTTCCTGTTCGATGTTCCGGATCTGCTTGGCAGAGAGCTCATCGTCGAAGATCACCATACCCACCGGGTCTTCGGCATCTTCCCGTTGCTTGATATACGCTTTGATCTCCTGGAGTTTACCGCTTCCCACATAGGTTGTCTGACTCGGTCCGCCCACCTTCTGGGTAAACCGTTTCACGGTGACAGCCCCAGCTGTATCAGCGAGGAACTCCAGTTCGTCGAGATATGCTTTAGTCTTGGCCTCGTCCTGCTCCTTGGTGATGAGTCCGACCAGCACCGCAGTCTCAGCCTTAGCCTCTGATATTACAAATTCTTTCATATTGTCTGCAAAGATAGCGAATTATCTTTGCGACAAAAAAAAATCCGTGTTAATCCGTGTTAATCCGTGCCTAAAAAAAATATTTCATTGTATTTTTGCAGCAGAATAACAAATAAAACTAAAAAACAAACATTATGAGAGTAATTATTCAGAACGACTATCAGAAGATGTCACAGTGGGCAGCAAACCACGTCATCACGTGTATCAACAAGTTCAATCCGACACCCGATCACAAGTTTGTGCTGGGTCTGCCGACCGGTTCTTCTCCTGTAGGGATGTATAACGCCCTCGTCGAGGCCAACCGTGCCGGAAAAGTCTCTTTCAAGAACGTGATCACTTTCAACATGGACGAGTATGTCGGTCTGCCTGAGGCCCATCCCGAGAGCTATCATGCTTTCATGGCCCGCAACCTCTTCGACCATATTGACTGTCCGAAGGAGAACATCCACATCCTGAATGGTAATGCCCCCGACCTCGTGGCCGAGTGCAGGCACTATGAGGAGATGATCCAGCAGGCAGGCGGCATCGACCTGTTCATCGGTGGTATCGGCCCTGACGGTCACATCGCTTTCAACGAGCCCGGCTCTTCCCTGCGCTCCAGAACCCGTATGAAGACGCTGACCACCGACACCCGTATAGCCAACTCCCGTTTCTTCGGCGGTAAACCCGACAACGTTCCCGCTCACGCCCTGACCGTAGGTGTTGGCACCGTGATGGATGCCCGTGAGGTGATGATTCTGGTGAACGGTCATGGCAAGGCCCGCGCCCTGCAGGCAGCCATCGAGGGGGCCGTGAACCACATGTGGACCATCTCTGCCCTTCAGATGCACGAGCATGGCATCATCGTCTGCGACGAAGAGGCTGCCGACGAGCTGAAGGTCTCTACCTATAAATACTTCAAGGACATCGAACAGGACGAGATACTGTAGAACATTAAACATTAAATTTCAGAAACATTAAACATTAAATTTCAGTTAAAAAATCCCGAAATCATTTGGTGGTTTCGGGATTTTTGTTTACTTTTGCAGCCAGTAATCATTAAGTCTAACTCTATTAAAGACAACTTATGAAAACATTAAGTATGATTTGTATGACCGCAATGTGCGGTGTGTTAACCCTCAGCAGCTGTTCTGAGGAAGTGATGAACATGGAAGGTCCTTCAACCGACTCAGGAGCGGGACAGTCCCAACTACGTGTGACCACCCGTGGAGACGGAGACACGCCTTTCCAGAGTCGGCTCTATGTCTTCAACGCTGCCGACCAGTGTGTGCAGCAACTGTCGCCCGATGCCAACGGGCAGTTGGTAACCACCACCCTGCCGGCAGGTACCTATGACCTCTATGGCATCGGCAGTGACGATCTCTCTCATTTTGTCTGGCCCAGTGCGGATGATGCCATACCTACGATGGCGATCACAGTAGCGGAAGGACAACCAATGGGCGACCTGATGATGGGACATGAGACGATCACCCTGAGCGATGGCGACCATGAGACTTTGGACATCCAACTGACACGAAAGGTCACCCATGTCAACAGCATCCTCATCCATGAGGTGCCCGATGAAGTGGAACAGGTGAGCGTAGCTGTCAGTCCGATGTACCAGTCTATCCTGCTTAACGGTACCCTCGCTGATCCGAGTGGCACTTACACTGTAAACCTGATGAATCTGGGCTCAGGCGACTGGGGCGCAACCCCCGACGAGATCATCCTGCCCAGTCTGGACAAACCCACCATCACAATCACGTTCACCAAAGCCACCACCAACAAATCCTATACCTATGCCGCTGCCCACCCCATCAAACCGAATACCCACCTCACGCTGGAAGGTACGTTTACGGGCCTGCAAGGAATAGTGCTGACGGCCACGATGAGCGGTCAGGACTGGGAGTCGACACCAGAAGACATAGCCTTCGACTTCGATGAGTTCCCCATTGCCGGTCAGCCCTATCAGGGTTATTTCGTGGTGGCCAGCGCCCCCGCCCACCGTACCGCAACCCTGTTACACGACACACGAGTCAGTTATACGGCGCCAGCCAACAACACACAGGCCAATTGGTTGG
The DNA here is from genome assembly GCA_017544105.1 of Bacteroidales bacterium. Taxonomy (GTDB): domain Bacteria; phylum Bacteroidota; class Bacteroidia; order Bacteroidales; family WCHB1-69; genus F23-D06. The sequence continues at coordinate 5,891 of JAFYEU010000129.1, read as the reverse complement.
CAGCCATCAATGCTGCTATGAACAGTCTGGCCACGCCCGCCTTTGCAGGAGCCAACGCCCTGTGGCGTCTGCCTACAGAAGCAGAGTGTCAGGTTTTCTCCAAAAATACGGATTATGTGATGTCGTTCAGCCCGACTAACGGGTATGGTTATTTTTACTTCTATCTGAACGACACCACCTTAACATGGGGCGGCTATCAGGATACCGGCAGCGCATTGAATTACGTGAATGGCACCACCTTTATCCCGGGCATAGTGCTTCAGCCCGTGATTGATATCACTTATTGAGCCTATTGAAACAGCGGGACAGGGGAACATCGGGACTGTAATTTTTTTATGTCTCTGAGAAATGGAAGAAGCGCGTCACCATCGTGGCGAGCCGGCTCTCGCGGTTGTCGATAAAAGCATCTAAGATGCGCGTCTTGCCCTGTTGCGGCAGGACATCGAAATCGGCAATGGCCGCCGGAATCAGCGTACTATGCCCCGCTTTCAGAAGCACCTCATCTCCCGTACTTCGCACATGGATCACGCAATCGCCCTCGATGCACATCGTGATGATGAAACTGTCATATTTGCGCAAGTCGCGGTGGAAAGGCTTCGACACCTCCATCACCCGCACATCGAAATAAGGGGTGTCGATGATCTGCGTGGCGCAGTTGGCCGCCTCCGGATACACGGTCCGATAGTTCTGCTCCACATGGAAGTCGAGCGCCTGTGCCGCCAGTTCCGTATGGAGCTCACGCGGTTTCCCGTCAAGTCCGGGGCGGTTGTAGTCAAAGATCCTGTAGGTCACATCCGACGACTGCTGCACCTCCGCCAGGAGGATTCCGCCGCAGATGGCATGCACACGGCCGGCAGGCAGGTAGAACACGTCGCCCGCCTTCACCTGGTGATCGGCCAGCACCTCGGTGATGGTACCATCTGCCACCCGTTTCTGATATTCGAAGGGAGTAATCTCCTGATTGAAACCCGCATAGAGGTGGGCGCCCTGCTCGGCCTTGATGACATACCACATCTCCGACTTGCCCATTTTCCCGTGCTCGCGCATCGCCATCTCGTCGTTGGGATGCACCTGGATACTCAAGTCCTTCTTGGCATCGATAAACTTCACCAGCAGGGGCAGTTGGCTGTGATATTTCCGGTTCACCGCCTTGCCCAGGATAGACTCGGGCATCTCTTTGAGCACAAAGCCCAGGTCCAGACCTTTCCAGAGACCGTTACTCACCACGCTCATACTGGTGGGCACGGCACTCACCTCCCAGCTCTCCCCTATCGGTTCGTCGGAAGGGGGCATTCCCTTATAAGGCCTGAGCTGCGACCCGCCCCACACAACGGTGTGGAGGTTCGGTTCAAACAGCATCGGATACAGCAACGCTTGTTCGTTTAACTTTGATTCATTCATTCTGGTTGCAAAGATAGAACAATTTTTCGATAAAGCGAAGAGAAATCAAGAAAAAGTTGAAATGTTTTCTATAACAAAAAGAATCGGCTCTGTCCGTTAGAACAAGTGCCACTTTTTAATTATCTATCACCACAATCACTCATATCAGATCAATATGATCTGATATGAGTGATGATATTTGCAAAATTTTAAGGAACTATCTATTTCATTAAGATTTCTTGGGCTAGAGGCATAGTCGAGCGCTCGATTGCACTCAAAAGAACAAATTACGTTAAGTTGAAGGGAGAATCGAAATCCTTCAAGAAAGGGTGTTTGGTATCTTTTTCGGAAAGGATGGCTTGATCTGTAGGAATGCGCCAATCGATGTTGAGGGTTTTATCTAAGATATTGATGCCTCCCTCGGATTCGGGATGATAGAATTCATCGCATTTGTATTGAAACACGGCTGTTCCGCTTAGTACGGCAAAACCATGAGCAAAACCTTTAGGAATAAACATTGACAAATGATTATCTTCAGTCAACTCTACGGCTACATGTTGACCGTAGGTTGGAGAACCTTTGCGAATGTCAACAGCGACATCTAAAACTGCACCTTTGACACAGCGGACCAGTTTGGCTTGAGTAAATGGGGGGCGTTGGAAATGGAGACCTCGCATTACTCCGTAAGAAGACTTGCTTTCATTGTCTTGAACAAAGACAACTGGGCCAACTTGTTGGTTAAAATCCTTCTGTGAAAAAGATTCAAAGAAGTAGCCTCGTGAATCTTCAAAGATTCTAGGTCCTAAAATCAACAAACCTTCAATTTTAGTTTTTATTACGTTCATTTCAAAATGAAGTTAACACATTAGTGTCCCGTCAAACTTGGGACGAGTTAAATATTAATCAAATAGCCCCAGACTGAGGAGGCGAAATTAGTCTTCGACATCGTTGAAAGTAATCTTTTCGAATAGTTCTCTGAATGGCGTTTTGTCTGTCAATGATATACTGAGGATCTGCAAAACTTCATAAGTTGGGCGTTCCAGTAGCATGTCATGTTGTACAATAGCCACAAAGAGTAGGCTGTGAAGGCAGCACTGCTCTAAATCCTGACAGCATTCTCTAGTCTTGGAGATAGGATTCCTTTCCAAGTTAAGATCGTTGCACTATGGTGAGCCCCAAAACAACAACCAAGTCACGCAGGTTCTCACGATTACTGAGCGAAGACATATTTAGATTTGTTCATATGCAGCCATCTGGTTTGACTGAAAGATACAAATAACTCATCACACTCTCAAAAATAATACTCGTAAAAGACTGTATTTCAGCTGTTTCAAAGACCAATTAGCCCACTTAACCAGGACTGTAATGATTGGGTATTATTTTACCAAAGACAGTGCAAAGATAAGGCTATTTTTTGGATTTACCAAATTATTCTTGTTTAATTATATTTTTTTATGGAGAGCAAGCCCTGCTGCGATTAAAAGAATCACTCGACAGCGGTCGGGATGACAATGTTTATATTGTGATTTCGGCGGAGCCGTAGCAGCGGTGGTGGGATTGGTCGTAGAGGACGCAGAATTGGCCGGGGGCGACGCCGTGGATGGGGGTGGTTGAGTGGATTACAAAAGTATCCTCAGATGTTTGTTCCAAGGTGCCGGGGATGTATTCGGGGGTGTGGCGGATTTTGAAGGTGATGGGGGTTGGCCCCAGTGCGCTGGGGACATGAGGCGACCTTCTAAAGGGGTCTTGGGTGAGCCAGTGGAGGTCGTGGATGGGGAAGGAGGTCTTGTAGGCGGAGGCGGGGTTGTAGCCGTGGGAGACGTAGAGGATGTTGTGGGGGACGTCTTTTTTGATGACGAACCAGGGGCCACCAGAGAAGCCCATGCCCTTGCGCTGGCCGATGGTGTGGAACCAGAGGCCTTTGTGCTCCCCGATGCGACGCCCCGTCTCAAGTTCGATGACATCGCCCGGGTTCTCCCCGAGGTAGCGACGGACATAGTCGTTGTAGTTGATTTTTCCCAAAAAGCAGATGCCCTGGGAGTCCTTGCGCTTGGCATTAACCAGGTGCTCACGCTCTGCAATCTGACGTACCTCATCTTTCATATAGTGCCCAATCGGGAAAATGGCTTTACGCAACTGCCAGTCGTAGATCTGCGCCAGGAAGTCGGTCTGATCCTTGACAGGATCCGGACTGGTGACAAGCCACTTCAGACCTGCCTCATCGATCTCTGTCCGGGCATAGTGGCCGGTGGCAATGAGGTCGTAGTCATGTCCGCGTTTTTCATCAAACGCACCGAACTTGATGAGCCGATTGCACATGACATCGGGGTTGGGGGTAAAGCCTGCCCGCACCTTCTCCATCGTGTAGCGCGTGACCTGATCCCAGTATTCGCGATGACAGTCGATGACCTCGAGGTTGCACCCATATTTATGGGCAACGGCTGTTGCCATCTCGAGATCCTCTTCTGAGGAGCAGTCCCACTCGTCTTTCTCCTCAGGACCAATCTTGATGTAAAAACAATCCGGGTGGAGGCCGAGTCGGGCAAACTCATAGACCACCACACTGCTATCGACACCGCCTGAGAGCAGGACGGCAATACGTTTAGAATCTAAATCCGAGTGCTGCATACACTTTCCAGTCATAAAGATGGCCCCACACGTCGTCGGAGCCATAGTTGAAACGGTTGAAATGGCCATAGACACGCAGATAGAAACGTGGCCAGTTATAGACCACCGCCGCACGGGCGTTGAAGTTCCACGTGAGTTTGTTGGGCGTGGTATATTCCTCTGTCGGCGTCTCAGCCACGGTGTTGTCATAATAGAGGGAGGTGCGGTTGTAGAAGGTGAGCATGGGCATGGCGAGGATGCTGAAGAGCCAACCATGCGCCGGCACCCAGTTGTAGGCATAGCCCGCCCCCACACTTACCTGTGTGAACTTCACCTTACTCACGCCCCGCATATAATAGGCCCAGTCCCAGTTGGAGCCGTCGGTGTAATTCACACGGCTATGATGATACATCGCCCCCACCAACGGCGTACCAGCGGAGAGGCGCTGGATGAGCGACTGATCGTAGGCGGCGGCATAAGAGAAGCGCTTGCTGTTGAAGAGGTAGTAACCATCGAGGAAGAGCGAACGCACCCTGATGGGGTCTTCGGTCGAGGGCATGAACTCCGGCATGTTGCTGTTGTAGGAACGGATGCGGAAGTTGACACCATAGCTGCGACCAGAGGCACTCAGGGAGAAGGTAGAGCCATCACCGCCTGTCAACTCTTTTGACCACCCGAAGCCATAGCCCCGATAGCCTACCCAGGCACCTAACGACATCGAGAAGCCGTTGCTCGACGTGGAGTTGATGCCCCCATGCGTACCGTCTGCAAAGTCGAAGTCGGTGTGCATCTTCATCGTGGTCTCATTGGCATCGGTGCGCAACTCTACTGCCCAGGGGCGCTCCGGTTCTTCGACATACACCAGGTCCATATTCTTCACGGTAGAAGAGTCGATGTAGATCTCCACCTTATCCAGGCTCTTCTTCAGCGTGGACTGCAGCTTGGGCAACGGCTGCTGTGCAAGCAGCTGCGCTGTCTGCAACACCATCAGGAATATGATGACAACCCGATTCATTTTTCCCTGTATTTCCCTTCTTCCTTGTCGTCCATCATGGAGAGGTAGGACTGATAACGACTTTGGGCGATGTAGTGATTCTCGAGGGCCTGAAGTACGGCACAACCGGGTTCGTGGGTGTGGGTACAGTTGGAGAAACGGCAGTCTTGGGAGAACTTGAAGATCTCGGGGAAGTAGCTGGTGAGCTCTTCGGGTTCGATGTCGAAGGTGCCGAAGCCTTTGATGCCCGGGGTGTCGATAAGCCACCCGCCCCCCATCGGTATCATCTCGGAGAAGGTGGTGGTGTGCTGGCCGAGGTTATGGGCATCGGAGATCTCGGCGGTACGCAGGTTGGCATCGGGCACCAGCTGATTGATAAGGGTGGACTTCCCCACCCCGCTGTTGCCACTCAGGAGCGTGATCTTTCCCTCAAGCAAGGGGCGCAGCGCCTCGACACCCTCTCCCTTTGAGGCCGCAATCTGCCGACAGGTGTAGCCAATCGACTCGTAGAGGCGGACCATCAGCTGTTGGTAGTGCAGCATCTCCTCGTCGAGGAGGTCGGTCTTGTTGAAGATCAGCACCACCGGCACACGATAGGCTTCGGCGGAAGCCAGGACACGGTCGATGAAGGTGGTGGAGGTCTGGGGATTGACGACTGTGACTACCAGAAAGGCCTGATCGACGTTGGCGGCCAGGATGTGGCTCTGCTTGGAGAGGTTGATGCTCTTGCGGATGATGTAGTTACGGCGGGGTTCGATATCGGTGATAAAATTATCAGAAACCGTGACCCGGTCACCGACCGCGACGGGGTTGGTGGAGCGGATGCCCTTGAGGCGGAAGTTGCCCTTGATCTTACAATCAACCAGCTGGCCATCGTCGGTGAGGACGGTGTACCAGCTGCCTGTATTCT
>JAFYEU010000128.1 GCA_017544105.1 Bacteroidales bacterium | reverse complement strand
GCTGCTCCGGCAGAAAATCTGGGATCTGTATGCGATGGAAGACTCCTGCATCTCCTCCTGCACGATGAACGCCAAGGACTCCCTGCTCTATCACGACTGGTGGAAAGAATCCATGTCCGCAAATAATGACGAGTCCTTCTCCCTCAACGATGTGATGCGGGAGATGATGCTGGCTTCCAAGGACTCGCTCCACCTGGGCGACGCTGAAGCCCCATACAATTTGCGACACTTGGTCACCGATGCCCATATTGCATCTGCCAAAGCCACCATGGGACTGTCCGTGCTGGAAATGGAATTCAACGAACGCTATCTGGAGACCATGGTGGACGTGGGCAGTGACGTGCGCAATCAGGAAAACATGCACATTGTCTCCTCGATAGACATGATGCTGACACCAACCTCCTATCAGATGGAAAACAGACACTCCCTTCCACTGGACAATCATCGGATGAACTTCCATGACCGTCTGTGGAGAGCGGAGGCGATGGAATATCCCGAATCGCTACTGTTATTCCAACTGAAAGAAGAAAAATCCTTGTCGTTGTCTGAAACCAGCAGCAAGCCTATCCCTGACCGGTCAGAATCGTTGACCAAAAGTGTGTTCAACCCCTGGCCTATTCAGGAAGAGTGCCTGCCTCAGCTGCAGAATTTCGCCTGTGAGTTTTCGCAGATCATCGGTGAGACCCGCACGAAATCGGCCGTTAACATCCGCTACTATCAAGCCAACGCTTACTACTCCGACCTTCAGGGCTTACAATACATCCAACCTTTCACGCTGGTGGAAGTGAGCATATTGGAAGACCACACGGAAATTCTGAATCTCTATTTCAAGGATATCCTCGAGTTGGAGAAGAACCATGACACGCTGGTCGCGATCATGAAGGAGGTACAACGGTTCTTGGACGAGCGCGACAAAGCGCCGGAGATGGATGAAGTCTACGACGGGCCCGTCCTTTTTGTCGGTGCCGCCGCCGCCCAACTCTTCGCCAAGACATTTCTGACCGGGGAAGAGAGTCTGATTGCCCAGCGGAATCCCATGTATGACTTCTCCGACAAGTTACCATCGCAAGAGACGCACATGTCCCGGCTGCTTGACCATCGCATCGTACATCCAGGCATCTCCATCACAGCCACCGACAGAATCCCCGAATACCAAGGCGTTTCGCTCATCGGCAGTTATGAGGTAGATGCTGAAGGGGTGGAGGTAGAAAAAAAAGTCGAATTGGTGAACCATGGCGAGTTAGTGACGTTGCTCTCGAACCGTACGCCGACGGACAAGATCGGGTACAGCAACGGCCATCAGCGCCTGGGCATGCACATGGACCATCTGGAGAGCTGCTGCGGTCCGGGTGTGGTGGAGATGAGTTGCAAAAACACCATGAGCAGAGCCAAGCTGCTGAGGCGATTGCGTGACATGGCCCGTGCCGCCGACTACGACCACGCCTATATAGTGACGGAGATGGCCCTGGGCTTTGACACTCAGGCCGTCTATCGCATCAACGTGCACAACGGCAAGACGAGTCTCGTCAAAAATGCGAAACTCCAACCTGTCACCTACCGCGACTTCCAGCGGATGACCACAGCCGACCAGGCGAAAAAGGCCTACAACCTCATGGTGCCAGGCACGGAGAAAACGTATCTGATGGTGCCCTGCAGTGTCATCCTTCCCGACGCCCTGCTCTTTGAGCATCTGGAAATCGAAGCCATGCACAACTGAAACAGACCTGGTGGCTCTTGGCTCCGACCGGTCGTCATCCCTTCTTCTTTATTCAGAAATCATTGTTTATAAGTTTTTTATACGATACGGAAAGATATCGTAAAACACCGTATTTTTGCCCATTATGTCAAACAAGCAATGATGAAAAAGTATTTTATCCTCACCACGATTTTGATAGTATGCCTTTCGGGCTGCGTTACCAAACAGAAATACAACGAGTTACAGCAGCGTTACCAGAAATGTCAGGACGAGTTGACCTATGTCAATGCGGAGAATGTGGATGCCAACAACACCATGAAGGGGCTGCGTTCCCAGTTAGAGGCTATGACCCAGCAGGTGGACCAGTTAGTCAAGGACACGCTGACCCTTTCGCGCCGCCTGCGCATGTCGGAGCGTGACCTCGCGAAGGCCACCCAGGACTATGACGACCTTCTGAAAGACTTCTCCGAACTGAATATGAGCAACCAGTCTGCGATGAACAGTCTGCTCGGCAACATCGATGCCTACAAGGATGAACTGACGGCCAAGGAGAAGCTGCTCAATGCACAGCGTGACTCCTTAGAGGCTGCCAAGGCCATTTTAGCCGAGAAAGAGGCCCGCATCAACGAGATGGAGAAGATCCTAAGCCAAAAAGACGCCGAAGTCAAGGCGTTGAAAGACAAGGTGACCGCCGCTTTGAAAGGATTTGAGGGCAGCGGCTTGAATGTGTACGAAAAAGACGGCAAGGTGTATGTCTCCATGCAGGACAAGCTGCTCTTCGCCTCCGCCAGCTGGAGTCTGAACGACCAAGGCTTGAAGGCCATCCGCAACTTGGCAAGCGTCTTGGAGAATGAGAAAGACATCTCCGTCCTCATCGAGGGGCACACCGACAATGTGCCGTTCAATGGCAATGGCCAGGTCAAGGACAACTGGGACTTGAGTGTCATGCGTGCCACCTCGGTGGTCAAGGCCTTATTGCAGAACGGGGACATAGATCCAGTCCGGCTGTCAGCCTCCGGACGCAGCGAGTACTTGCCCATCGATGCCAGTGACAATGCGGAGGCCCGCGCCAAGAACCGCCGCACCGAGATCATCCTGACGCCCAACCTGGACCAGCTCTTCCAACTCATACAGGGCAACTAATACCCGACCATGTTCGCGCAGCAGCTGCTCTCATGGTATAACGACCATCAGCGTGAGCTCCCCTGGCGGGGTGAAACAGACCCCTACAAGATCTGGGTCTCGGAGATCATCCTGCAGCAGACCCGTGTGCAGCAAGGATGGGAATACTACCAACAGTTTATCCAGACCTTTCCCGACGTACAGTCGTTAGCCACCGCCGACGAGCAGGAGGTGCTGCGATTATGGCAGGGACTGGGCTACTACTCCCGCGCCCGCAACATCCACCATGCCGCCCAACAGATCATGCAAGATTTTGGAGGCTCATTTCCAAAAAACTATGAGGATATCCGCTCCCTAAAGGGGGTGGGCGACTATACTGCCGCGGCCATTGCCGCCTTTGCCTTCGGGCTGCCCTACCCCGCCGTGGATGGCAACATGATGCGCGTCATCTGCCGCCATTTCGGCATCCGCGAGGACATTACCATCCCCAAGACCCGGAAGGAGATCACCCGGATCGCCCGCCAGGAGATGGCCGATGCCGACCCTGCCCTCTTCAACCAAGCCATGATGGACTTCGGTGCCACCCAGTGCACCCCCGCCAACCCCGCCTGTGATGAGTGCCCCCTGCGAAAGAGCTGCTACGCCTACCTGAACGGCGTGACCCAACTCCTACCCGTCAAGGTGCAGAAGATCCAAAAACGACAGCGCTATTTCCAACTCACCATGCACCTCGCCGGCAATCGGACCATCCTGGAAAAACGGGTCGGCAACGACATCTGGCGTAACATGTACCAGTTTCCCTTGACAGAATCTGAAGTCCCGACGCCACCTCAAGAACATCATGTGGCCACCATCCACGAGACGCTGACCCACCAGCAGATACAGGCAGACTTCTATGTGAAACCCTGCAAAAGACTTCCCAAGCTCCAAGCACATCAGGAAATGGTATCCCTGGATCAGCTCTCGCAATATCCCATGCCGAAAATCATGACCCTCTTCATTCAAAAATATCTATCCTAAAAAAACTGACGATGACAGCACAAGACGAACATTTCATGCAGTTAGCCTTAGAAGAGGCACAGTTGGCAGCCGACGAAGACGAAGTGCCGGTAGGCGCGGTCGTGGTGATGGACGGACAGGTCCTCGGCCGTGGCCACAACCAGACGGAGACGTTACGGGATGTGACGGCGCACGCCGAGATGATCGCCCTGACAGCGGCGGCCAACCACCTGGGCAGCAAGTACCTGCCGGGGTGCACCTTGTATGTGACGTTGGAACCGTGTGACATGTGCGCCGGGGCCATCGCGTTGTCGCAGATCAGCCGCATCGTGTTCGGAGTGTCAGATCCCAAGCGGGGCTTCACGCGCCACCCGGACGCCCAGATCCTGCACAAGAAGGTCATCGTGGAGCAAGACCTCCTCGCTGACGAGTGCAGCCGTTTGCTCAAAGAGTTCTTCGCGGGAAAACGATAATGGTGACCACAAAGGCACAAAGTAAGTAGACCACAAAGGCACAAAGGGCACAAAGGAGGATAACCACAAAGGCACAAAGGGCACAAAGAAGAACTAAGAAACTAAGGGAGGGGATAGTTCAACGTCATAGTTCACAGTCAATAGTTGTTGGGGGAGTGGGATGAGTTTCTCCCTTCGTTTCTGGATTACTCACTGGCCTTCATCACCCCATAAGGCACGACACGATAGAGCCCCCAACATTTCAACATTTCAACACTTCAACACTTCAACATTTTTATTACCTTTGCCGTCTCAAAAAACAACACGTATGCAAGGCAAAGTCATCATCGTTTCCGCTCCTTCCGGCACTGGCAAGACCTCGTTGGTCCGCTATCTGCTGCAAGAGCTTCCTGAACTCAAGTTCTCCATCTCCGCCACCACCCGCCCCAAGCGCGACTATGAGGTGGACGGTCAGGATTATTACTTCATCACCGAAGAGGAGTTTCACCAACACCGCTCCAACGATGCCTTTCTGGAATGGCAGGAGGTGTATGCCCACCAGTTCTACGGCTCCCTGAAGAGTGAGGTGGAGCGCATCTGGGAAGAGGGCAACACCGTCATCTTCGATGTCGATGTGCTTGGCGGCCTCAACATCAAGAAATTCTATGGTGACCAGGCCTTGGCCATCTTCATCAAGGCTCCCTCCATGGAGGAGCTGAGGAAACGCCTGCTCAACCGGGGCAGCGAGACGGAGGAGACCCTCAAAAAACGGTTGGACAAGGCTGAATACGAGATCTCTTTCGCCCCACAGTTCGACGTCACCGTCCTGAACGACGACCTTTTCACGGCCCAGCAGGAGATTTGTCAGCTGGTGAAGGATTTCCTGGACAAATAGCACTTTTTATTATGCCAAAGATTGCCATCATCGGGGCCGGGGCCTCCGGACTGTTTCTCTCCCGTCTGTTGAGGGAGCGCCCGGGTGTGGAGATCTATCTCTTTGAACGCTGCAAGCAGGTGGGCACTAAGTTGCGCGCCTCGGGCGGCGGCAAGGCCAACATCTTCAACACCCTTGTCACCCCCGACTGCTACAATCACCCCGAATTCGCGACCAAGATTCTGGAAAAGGTCACCCCGAAAGATATGCGCATATCTTTCGAGTCGTTTGGTTTGGAGATGTGCGCCGACGAAGAGGGACGTGTCTATCCACTCTCCGAGTACTCGCAAACGGTGGTGGACGTGCTGTGGAATCCGGAGCATCCGCAAATACATCCCGTCATGGAATACGAGATCACCCGGATATGGCATGAAAACGGCCAGTGGCATCTCAACGACTACCCCACCGCCTTTGACACGGTGGTGCTGGCATCGGGCACTCCAGCTAACATGATCCCCAAAAACCGTCGGCAATACAACTCCTATCTCTCCGACCTCCACCTGGAGATCCATCCCTGGCAGCCCTCCCTTGTAGGCTTCAAGATCAAAGACTATCCCAAAAGTCTCTCCGGTTGCCGGGTCAAGGCCATCGCAGAGCTCTATCAAGGCCAGCAGCTGATCCATGAAGAATTTGGAGAGATCACTTTCAAGGATGACGGCGTCTCGGGCATCGTCATCCTCAACCTGTCGGCCTATTACAACCGGCTGGATGACAAGCGAGACTGCTACATTTCCCTGAATTTCCTCTATGACCGAGACTCCTTCGATGTGGCCGCGCACCTTCAGCAGCACGGCTCTTTGCAAGGCATCCTCCACCCCAAGCTGAATGCCCTGTACGAGCGCAAGCCTTTTGACATCCGCAACTTTATCCTCGAGGTGGAGGAACCTTACGACCTCACCTTCGCACAGGTATGCCACGGCGGCATTGACGTGAAGGAGGTTGATGAACATTTGGCCATAAAGAAACATCCGTTTCTCTACGCCATGGGAGAGATGCTGGACATGGACGGCATCTGCGGGGGCTACAACCTCTTCTTCGCTTTCGCCACGGCCCTCATCGTTGCCGAGGAACTGTGCAAACCCTCAAAATATTCCCGCAGACCACGCAGATGAACGCGGAGATCCCACTTCCTGAACATCTATTTGTTTCAGGTGTGGTCATATTAGATTTTTGTTATTTTTCTTTCTGTTATGATCTGCTTTTTGCTATGAAAATATTTATCCCCGTTATCGGTTTCGCACCCCCCTTGCTTTTTCCTTTTTCGGATGCGAAAAGGATAAAGACCTGCATCCCGCCTCTCTGAAAAACTCCTCTTTTGACTTCAACTCCATCATGCTCTATCGCTCTACCGCTTGTCAGAAAAACAGTTCTGTTTATACCATGGTGAAGCTAGATGGCGATCCTTTTGGATATAATTTTTCAATTTCAGAAACAGATGAATATGTTATTCAACAAATATATTATTAAAAAAAATAT
>JAFYEU010000127.1 GCA_017544105.1 Bacteroidales bacterium | reverse complement strand
ATTCCATATTTGCATAAAGGTTGCGGATGGGACTTCCTTGTTTCCAATAGTGTGGGTAATGGTTACATTTCTCTGCTAAGGTATTTATATTCTTTATATTACTACCCCGGCCTGCGGCCACCCCTTCTTAAAAAGAAGGGGAACTTTTGGGGTCCGCACGGCTGTGCGGACAAGGAAAATATTGTGTGTCAACTCATTATCAGAAGCAGAAATGCCCATATTTTCAACTATAACAAATGCTAATCTGTATTAACCGCAAAACAAACAGCAGGTCTTCTTCTATATTATTGCCAAAGTTTTATTTATAATATATACAATAATATATAAATTTAAACGAAGTTCATCGCGGTGTTGAAAGAAAGTGTATCTTTGCGGCCTTGATTTAACCTATGCTTAAAAATGCCCTTTCCATTATCGGCGAATACTTCATCTTTTTGAAGAAAGTCTTTTCGAAACCCGACAAGACCAAGATCTTCTTCAAGAAGCTTATCTTTGAGATGGAGTCTATGGGGATTGGCTCCATGCTGATTGTCAGCATTGTGTCCATCGCAATGGGTAGCGTCATCACCACCCAGACGGCCATGCAGATTGAAAGCAGCTGGATCCCATCCTGGACGGTCGGCTTTGTTTCCCGTACCTCCATTGTGATGGAGCTTTGTCCCACCATCATCAGTCTGCTGCTGGTCGGCAACTTGGGCTCCCGGATTACCGCGGAGATTGGCAGTATGCGTGTGACGGAACAGATTGACGCTTTGGAGGTCATGGGCATAAACCCCGCCTCCTACCTGGTGCTTCCGAAGGTGCTGGCCACGATGGTGGTCAACCCCATCCTGATCATCTTCAGCATCTTTTTCGCCTTGTTGGGCGGATATCTGACCGTTTGGATTACCGGATGCATCACTCCTTACCATTTTATGGATGGTTTGACCTACTGCTTCCGCGCCTATGATATCTTTTACGCGGTCACCAAGACCTTCATCTTCGCATTTGTCATGTCGTCTGTGGCCGCCTTTTACGGTTATCGCATTGACGGAGGAGCTTTGGAACTGGGTAAAGCCAACACCAAAGGAATCGTCGTTTCCAGCTTCATCATTCTGATTCTCAATGTGCTCATCACTCAAATAATGCTTTAACATGATAGAGGTCAACAATGTATGTAAATATTTCGGTGAAAAGCAGGTCTTGTTTGATGTCAGCACGACCTTTGAGGAAGGTAAAGTGAACCTCATCATCGGCCGTTCCGGTTCCGGAAAAACGGTATTGCTGAAATGTCTGGTAGGACTTTTCACGCCCGACTCGGGCACTGTTTTGTACAATGGGCGCAGTTTTCATGATCTTCCCGAAAAGGAGAAGCACGCCCATCGTGCCGAGATGGGCATGGTTTTCCAAGGTTCCGCTCTTTTCGACTCCATGACGATTGAGGAAAACGTGATGTTCCCCTTGGATATGTTCACGGAAATGTCTTTGGAAGAGAAGGTAGAGCGAGTGAACTTCTGTCTGGAGCGGGTCGATTTGCACAATGTCAACAGATTATATCCGGCGGAGTTAAGTGGTGGTATGCAAAAGCGGGCTGCCTTTGCACGCGCCATCGCCTGTAATCCGCGGTACCTCTTCTGTGATGAGCCCAACTCCGGCCTGGACCCCAAAACCGCCCTCCTGATTGATGAACTGGTGACCGATATCACCCATGACTTGCACATCACCACGATCGTCAACACCCATGACCTCAACTCCGTCATCACCATTGGGGAGACCATCTCCTACATTTACGAGGGACATTTGCAGTGGCGTGGCAACAAAGACAATGTGCTTTCTTCCGACAACGAGCTGCTCAACGACTTCATCTACGCGCAACCTCTTACCCAACGAATCCGACAAAACCTATAATATGAACTGGCTGGACATTCTTGTGTTGATACCCTTATGCTGGTGGGGCTTCAAAGGCTTCCGCCACGGGCTGATATACGAGGTGTTCACCATCCTTGCCTTAATATTGGGTTTCTGGGCGGCGCGTCATTTCTCCTATCTGCTACAAGACTGGCTCAAGATCCCCCTGGCCGGCACCGTAGCCTTTACCATCACCTTTGCCATCGTGCTGTTCTTCGTGCATCTGGTGGGCCGGGCCATGCAAAAAGTTGTTAAAATTGCCATCCCAGAGATCATCGATCATCTTTTGGGACTGGCCTTCGGGGTCTGCAAAGTGGTATTGGTCTTCAGCATGTTCTTCTACCTGCTCAACCGGGTGGACCAACATGAAATGCTTATTAAAAAAGATATCAAAGAGCATTCTCTTGCCTACAAACATATAGAACCTATTGTCCCGGAGATAATCCTCTGGAAAAAGGAACTAGGGAACAACACTTCATCATCAGAATCTTAATTTATGAAAAAAAAGATCCGTTTTTGGCTATTCGCTTTGTTTATGATCGGCTGTTTTTCTGTCCAGGCGGCTTACTTTTCCTTTGTCCCGCGCATCTTGAAGCAACCTGATGGGGAACAGGTCCATTGTTTTGCCTCCGGGGACGAATTCTACAACTGGTTGCATGATGCCGAAGGCTATACCATCATCCAGAATACCCACACCGGTTATTTTGTATATGCCACACTGGAGAAGGGTCAGTTGGTGCCCACTGCCTGGTTGCCGGGCCACGACAACCCAGCCTCCAAAGGCAATCTGCGCCCTTGGCTCAAGATTTCCGAAAAGGAGTATCTCCAGCGGCGAGAGAGCATGTTGGCCCCTGCCAGACGCCCAAGGGTGCGGGATGAAAACACCAACAAGGGACACATGAACAATATCGCCATCTTCATCCGTTTTGCGGATGACACCAACTTCACCAACAGTTTTGAAAGTGTGGAGCAGATGTTCAACGACTCCATAGAGCCCTATAACTCCATGTACACCTATTTCAGACAGGCTTCCTACAACCAGCTCTTCATCAAGACATCCTTCTTTCCCCAACCCAGCGGAGACCTGATCTTGTCATATCAGGATTCGTTAACCCGCGATTACTATGTTCCGTGGTCCGAAACGGACACGAACGGCTACCAGACCGATAGCGCCCGCAGAAGCCGGGAATTCTCGCTGCTGGCCCGGGCCACCGCATACGTGGAGAACATGATTCCTGCAGACCTTGATCTGGATTACAATGATGATGGCTTTGTGGACAATGTCTGTTTCATAGTCCGAGGGGATGTGGGCGATTGGAACGTGTTGCTGTGGCCGCACCGCTGGTCGCTGTATGGGGAAGAGGCCTATATCCACGGCAAGCGGGTGTGGGATTTCAACTTCCAGCTGGCAGATGCCGGCTACTATTTTGCCAACAGCACCCTGTGCCATGAGATGTTCCACACCCTCGGCGCCCCCGACCTCTATCATTACAGCGACTCCACCAATCAGGACCCTGTTGGCCAGTGGGACCTGATGTGCTCCAACACCCATCCCTACCCACAACAGATGCTCATTTACATGAAGGCCAAATATGGCAACTGGGTCTCCTATGACGACATCCCTGTGTTGTCCCAATATGGCAGATATTCTGTGCGGGCCAACGGCAGCGACATCATAGACCAACTGGCCTATCGTGTCCCTACTCAAAGCCCTTTTGAGTATATCATCGTGGAATACCGAAACAAGAAGATGCTGTATGACCCCACACCCCAAGGCGGCCTCATCTTCTACCGCGTCAACCCTCTGTGGGATGGGAACGCCAACTATAATGGTGATGATGTGCAGGATGAGGTGTACGTTTTCAGACGCGGAACAAACTCCAGCGCAGCCAACTTCAACCAGATACATAACAACTTCAACCCGACGACGAACCCGTATCCTTTCCTCTCTGACAGTTCGGTGGTGAATGTCTCCTTCGGCAACTTCTCCTCCTATATCCCCAGCAACCCTCCCGCTTTCATGGAGTTCGACTATCTGGAGTATGTCGGCATTGAAGATTATGAGCAAAACATCAGCCTCTACCCCAATCCGACAACCAACATGCTGACCATCACGACCGATATGCCATCGGAAAAGGATATCCAAGTTGTCGATCTGTTCGGTCGTGTGCTGCTGGAACAAAAAAGTGAGGACCTTCAAATAAAAATGGACATCTCCCGTTTATCTTCCGGCTGCTATCTCCTCCGGATATCGGCCCCGAATCGGCAAGATGTAGTTACTAAATTTATAAAGCAGTGATTATGAATACCATGCAAGAAAGAGAACAACAACTCATAGAGGAGTTCTCCCTATTTGATGACTGGATGGACAAATACAACTATATCATCGAGTTAGGAAAAGAGCTTCCTATGATTGACGAACAATATAAAACACCTGACTATCTGATAGAGGGATGCCAATCGCAAGTCTGGCTGCATCCGGAATATCGCGACGGGCTGCTTTATTTTACGGCCGACAGTGATGCCATCATCACCAAAGGCATCGTCAATCTGCTCATTTTCGTCTTATCAGGGCGCACCCCGCAGGAGATCCTCCAAAACGACTTGTCCTACATCGATGCCATCGGCTTGAAGGAGCATCTTTCCCCTACCCGTTCCAATGGCTTGGCCTCCATGATCAAACAGATCAAATTGTATGCATTAGCTTTTCAATCCAAAGATAATCAATAATTTAACAATATCATGAAAAAGATCTTAATCGCAGCCTTTGCAGGCATCGCCTTATTGGGCATGAGTTGCATGAACGAATGCACTTGCGTCAGTACCTATCAGTTCATCAGTCCGGGACAAACCATTGTCAACATTGACTCCACCACTGTCGAATCAAGACAGGAGTGCTCTTTGATGAATGTGGATACCACCTACGAAATGCACAGCTATGACACGCTGGGCAACATCAACGGAACCGGCTATGTGACTCAGAGGACCATTTGCGAATAATGAATTATAAACATAAAAACAGCTTACATCATGACACTTAAAGGAACCCAAACAGAGAAAAACCTGATGCATTCTTTTGCCGGCGAATCCCAAGCCAGAATGCGTTACACATATTTTGCCTCCAAGGCTAAGAAAGAGGGCTATGAGCAAGTGGCCGCCATCTTTGAGGAGACTGCCAACCAGGAGAAGGAACACGCCAAACGGATGTTCAAATATTTGGAAGGTGGCATGGTCGAGATACAGGCTTCATTTCCTGCCGGTGTGATAGGCTCTACGGCCGAGAACCTGCGTGCTGCCGCCGAAGGTGAAAACGAGGAGTGGACCGAAGCATATCCGCATTTTGCAGATGTGGCTGAACAGGAAGGTTTCCCGGAAATCGCCGAGATGTACCGCAAAATTGCCGTGGCTGAGAAAGGCCATGAAGAGCGTTATCGCAAACTGCTGAAGAACGTGGAGGAATACACCTGCTTCAAGAAAGATGGCAAGGTATTCTGGCAATGCCGTAACTGCGGTTTCATCATCGAATCGGAGACCGCTCCGGTGGAGTGCCCGGCCTGTTTGCATCCGCAAGCCTATTTTGAGGTGATGAAAAACAATTACTAACATCCCTTTACCTCACTGACTAAAAAGCCCCACCGCAAAGGAACGGTGGGGCTTTTTTATACATCTATATACCTGAAAATTTTACGTTTGGCGATGATTAGCGCACATACAAACTGACATTCGCCATTTATGCAATGGCTACTGTTCGTGCTTCCTGTACAGTTCCAGCACATTATACATCAGCATGGCGATGGTCATGGGGCCCACCCCTCCGGGCACGGGAGTGGCAGCATAGAGTCTTTGCTCCAACGCTGAAGCAGTTGTCTTGCTATACACGTCGCCACACAAGCCGTCAGCATCATGGTTCATGGCCACATCCACCAACACGGCACTCTCTCTCAGGTCTTGCGGGCGAAGCAGTCCGGGAACGCCGGCGGCCGTCACTACGATATCCGCATTTCGGCACTCCTCCACCAGGTTCAGGGTGTGGGAATGGCACTGGGTCACGGTGGCATTCTGCTGTTGCAGCAGGATGGCCGTCGGAGCCCCCACCAGCATACTGCGTCCCACCACGACCGCCTTTTTGCCAGCCATCGGTATCTGATAGCGTTTCAGCAACTGCAAGATCCCGTTGGGCGTACAAGGCAACACATAGGGATCACCCATCAGCATCAAACCCAGGTTGACATGATGCAGGCCATCGGCATCTTTCCTGAAATCAACGGCCTCCAACACATGGTCAGTATGAATATGCTCGGGAATGGGCAGTTGCACAAGAATACCGTCCACTGCCGGATCCTCATTCAGCTGGCGAATCAAGGTCAAAAGGGATTCCTCGGTGGTGTCAGATGGAAGATGATGCTTTTCGCAAGCCATCCCCAGGGAGAGGCAATTCTTCTCTTTGCTGTTGACATAGGAGAGGCTATCCGGACGATCGCCCACCAGCACCAGGGCCAGTTTGGGCAGACGCTTTCCATTTTGCTGCAGACTGGAAACCTCCTCTGCAATATTCTGTTTGATTTCCTGTGCGGTTTTCTTTCCGTCTAACAGCAGCATGTCTTAAGGGATTTGGGGTTAATATTCTATCTGGTCTGCGATGATATAGGCAGAAGGATATTGTGGGAGAATCCGCTGCAGCATCCGATAGGCATCGATACGGTTCGTGAAGTCGCCCACACGGATACGGAAATAGGGCTCCTGATAGGTGGCATATACCGGCA
Source organism: Bacteroidales bacterium (assembly GCA_017544105.1). Taxonomy (GTDB): domain Bacteria; phylum Bacteroidota; class Bacteroidia; order Bacteroidales; family WCHB1-69; genus F23-D06. The sequence goes on along the minus strand of JAFYEU010000127.1, from coordinate 8,580 downwards.
GCGATGGGTAGTCGGCTTTGATATTGGCCTTGGCGCTTTCCATGCGGGTTCTGGCATTGGACCCCGAAATCGCCATGATCTGTATGCGATAGCCCTCCACGTTGCGCACTTTGCCCCAGCGAGCGATATAGTCTTCCTGAATCTTGCGGATGCCCGGCTCCACATCATAGCGAACGCTCTGGGCAGACAAGGAGGAGACCATACACAACAGCACCACACCGATCAGTTTACTCAACCATTTCATCGTTATCAGATATTTGGATTTAATTCTTGGTATTTGATGTTCAGCAAATCCTGTTCCATCGCCACTTTGTCGATGATCTTCTTCAGGATGATGTCCAGTTCACTGTTTTCCGTGTAGATGGTCGGGGCGATATAATCGGCACGATTCTGGCGGATCAGGTCGATACAGATATCCTTGGAAGAACGAGGATGGGTTGGGGTGGCCACAGAGTTGGGATTATAGACAGCGATGGTGGTTCCGCCATAGAGGTTAACCATCTTCATCGCGGGCACATCGGTTTCTCCGTCTCCCACATAGATCAGGTTGGAGAAGGGTACCGCGCGGGAGTCTTCCGGCATCGACTTGTTGATGGAGGTGTTGTCGTAAGAGTTGTAGATCCCTTTGTTGATGCGGAAGAGGAACTGGGTTTTGTTGGTGTAATTGACTGCCAATGCAGGCCAGCAGGCGTTGCCATCGGCATCATACTGGAAGCCCGAGGCAAAGATAGAGCGGAACTCATGTCCGATGCGAGTGCCCCGGACAAACTCCCGCAATCCGGAAGAGATGATGAAATGCTCCAGCCGGATGTTTTTGGAGGCAGCATAGGCGTTGATACGCTCGAAATAGGTGGTAACCCCTTCAAAAAAGGTGATGTTCTCGCCATATTTCATGAAGACCTCCTCGCGAAGCGGGATTTTCTGTTCTTTAGCTTTCAGCAGCATCAGATGCATATAGGCCAGCACCTCATCCATATCATGGGCCTTGGCCATCTCGTTGGCTTCCTGCCAGAAAGCGCCCTTGTCCATATTCAGATCCGGAATGAAGCTGTACTCCTGCATGTTGCCGGGCGCCAGCGTTCCGTCAAAATCATAGGCAATGGCCATATTTCTATTTTCTTTCATGATGATGCAGCTAAAAGGACAAAACGTGCCCTTCACGTTGGAGCAAAGGGCACGTTTTTAAGGTTTTTATTTTACAAGATTCTTGAAGGTGTCGGTGTGACGGTATTTTTTGAATTCAGCGTCTCTTTTGGCCGTTCTCTTGTAGGAAGGATCCAAATTGATGGCAGAACCGAGATTGCTGTACAGCGCATTCTCATCTTTCATGCGGGCAGCCAACACAGCCTTCAGATAATAGGTCTTGGCATCCGGGTTGGCAATGCAGTTCAAGGTGTTCAGACAGGTGTTATAGTCTTTGTTCAGCAGTTGTACCAGCGCGGCATTGTAGTTGCAAGAACCGCTACCGATCAGTTGAAGGGCACCGTCGTAGTTGCCGTCCACGATGTCGAAGACAGCCGTGGCTTCGTCTTGGTTCACGGCATTGGTGGAAGCGTTTTTAGAAGCATTGAAGCTCTCGCGGGCAGCTGCCAGATCACCTTTGTAGAACTGGGCCAGAGCCAAGTTGTTAAGGATAATACCATTGTTCGGGGAGATGGCAGCAGCCTTGTTCAGATAGCTGATGGCGTCATCCAAATCTTTCGTGTCGCCACTGTTGTAATAGGCGTTGAGTTTCAGGGCACCCAGGTCGTTATAAGCACGCCAGTCGCCTTCGGTGTTGCGGTCATTGATCAGGGCGAGATAGATCAGCTCCTGCTCGGAAAGATCGGTAGACACTGAAGCAGCATAAAGACGCTCATTCACGGAGAAATCGGAAGGGTTGGCCTTCACACGACGGATCAGCTCCTCGTTGGTGTAGGTTTCATGCTTTTGGCAGATCAAAGACATCTCTGCACGACGCAACGGAGGCAGGATGACATCTGCAATCTCGGGATAGATATCCGTCATCTCACGGATCTTCTGCTCCCGCATGTCATTGTTCGGTTGGGAATGCACCACGTTGAGGATCTGATTCTTCTGGGCAATGTTGGATTGGGCGATTGCAGACTCGAAACCATCCCAGTCCTCACCTCTTGCATTGTTCACATATTCGAAAGTGGGGCGTTGCAGATCTTTCATCTTGATCTTGTTAGCCTTGGCATAGGCTTTCAGGTACTGGTCATATTGGTTCTCAAACCATTTCTTACCTTGCTCGAAACGTCTTTCAGAAAGGCCTTGGTTGTTGGTCTCTTCACCTTCCGGGGAGGCCCAACCGGAGATGACCACCTTGCTGATGATATTGCCTTCGTTCATGAAGTTCTGGAAAGCCTTGATAGAGTCTTTGGCAGCAGCAGACTTGTTGTATTTGTTGCTCCAGTTCATGTTGGAACTGTTCAAGTCGAAATAGATGGTGGCCGTTTTGCCGATGTACTCCGTCTGGAAATTGTGGGGAGCATACAAGAAGGCCGTTCCGTTGTTGTTGTTGTCTGCCAGTCTCGGTTGGAATCCCACGCGGGAAGAGGTGTTAGCGATGCCTTCGCCCAGAATCTTCTCGGGATTCAACGTGGTGGATTTCTTTTTGAGCTGGGCAGTAGCCGGAGCTACGATCTCAGCCATGTCGTATTCATCTTTGTAGGTGAAAGTGCCGGACTTGGTGAAAGTACCACCTTTCTTGTAGCTGATGGTGGTTCCTTCGCCTTTAGCCTTCTCACCTTTCAAGGTGATGGTGGTGAATGGCGGAATGTTCTGACCATCCACTTTCAACGTCGGGGCCAACACCATCGTAGCTTTTTTCTTCATGTATTTCGGAGGAATGGCACCTTTGATGGTATAAGCAACCTGACCTCCTCTGGTCTCCAGGTTTTCATCATCCAGCGTGATAGACACTTCGGGGTATTTGGTAACCATCTTGCCAAATCCACAACCACTGCAAAGAATTGCAAGCAGCAATACGCCTAAAAGAGCATTTTTCTTCATTGTTTTAGATTTATATTGTACTGATATTAGGTTAATTAATTATCCTTTGAAAGAAAGTGCAAATATATAAAAAATATGATGTCCACTGAACGTTATCTTTTATATGGCAACAATAAAATAGTATTTTTGTGCACTCAAAAAAAAATCGTCCAGTGTAATAAAACCCATCCTGTTTGCGTCTTTGAGGTGTGAATGAGAATATGAACATAGAATCCATTCTGCAGGGCTGCCTTAAGAATGATAGAAAAGCTCAATATGCTTTATATCAGACTTTTGCACCTAAAATGTTGGGCGTATGCAGCAGATACTGCCATACAGAAGAGGAGGCGGAGGACATCATGATGGAGGGTTTTATGAAAGTATTCCAGAAGTTGGATCAGTACCAGAAGAAGAACGACAGCTCGCTTTATTCGTGGATCCGAAGCATCATGGTAAACCAATCCATCGATCATTTCCGGTCGCACAAACGGCAATATGAAGCGGAAGTGGCGATAGAGGCGGAGGAGGTGGCGATCCTGTCGGAAGATATCACGACCCGTCTGGATGCAGAGCACATTCTCCGGATCATGGAGGGGCTACCCGAGAAACAGCGGATCATATTCAACTTGAGGGAGATAGAGGGGTACGAGTTTGAAGAAATTGCAGAGAAGCTCCAAGAACCTATCAACACGGTGCGCGTGCATCTGTTCAGGGCTCGGCAGTGGCTGCAGAAAAGAATACGGAAAGAAGAAAACCATAACGGATGAACAACATAAAGGACATATTGGAGAGCCATGAGGTGCAGCCTTCGGCAGAATGCTGGCAAAAGATCAGTCAGCATTTGGACCAGGTGATGCCTACCTCCACGGAGGGAGGTTCCGGTCATGGACTGTCGGCACAGGAGGCGGGAAAGCATGTTGCCCGTCTGGCAGGTGCCGCCAAGGCCAAGTTGATTGTGGCCATTGCCGGCCTTGTCCTGGGCGGTGGGGCCATCACGATGGTTTCCCTGAGCAAACGCCAAAGTCCCTCCGATCCTGTTGTTCCCGCTTCCAGCACTGTCTCAGACAGCCTGCACAACAATTGTCAACCCCTTCCTAATCTGTCCGAAACCTCCGATGTTACAGACTCTTATCCAAAAAATCAAACTGAGTATATAAAGGAATTAAACACAACTGAGCTTGTAACAAAGGAGGTTTTATCTCAACCTGTGCCTGAAGTGTTCCCAACGACGCCCGAGGCTCCCTCCCCGCTGCCTCCCGCTCTCCAAGCGCCTGTCGCGGCTCCTATCCCCTCCACCTTGCCCACCCCTGTCCTTCATATCACCACGCCCCAGGAAGACCCTGTCGCAGTGGAACATCTTGACGACATAGAGAACCTCTCGACACCCATGAAAATTGAAATTCCCAATGTGTTCACGCCTAATGGCGATGGCATCAACGACCTGTTCGTCATCTTGGGCATCGAACAATGCCATAAGCGCCAGCTGACCGTGCGCGACCGGTCCGGAAAAGTTGTCTTCCATTCAGATCAATATGACAACAATTGGGGCGGGGACAATTGTCATGACGGGGTCTATTATTACCAGTTCACCTTCAGTGGAAACCAGATAGAAGAGACCCTCAAGGGTTCTGTGACCATCATTCGGAAGTGATGTCCCGCAGATAAGCAATGGCGCGCAAGTTCCGGGGAGTGACAATGTCTATCCACGAACTCTCAATGGGATACACCTTGTGGTTTTTCACCGCACTTAGCAACGTATAAGGATACAAAGAACAGAAGTTCTGCAGGTCTTCCTTGCGCACTACGATAATGTCGGGATCCGCTTGGAACAGAAATTCGCGACTGACATTCCAGGTGGTGACCTCCGCCCCCACATTGCGGCAGCCAGCCAATTCGATGATCTGGTGAATATGGCTTCCTTGGGGAGCCGTGAAGTCGCCCGTTTCACCAAAGCCCACCACATAATAGACACTTTTAGGCTTACCTTGCCGCTGGGTGTTCTCCTTTTGGAAGTTTTCAAGGGTCTGTTGCCATCGCTCGGCCTCGATTTTTGCGGTGGAGTCGTGACGGGTGATCTTGCCCAGGTTCAGCATCAGCGTGGAGATGCCGGTGATATTCGACTCCTCTATCAAGGCTATGACCGGAATGTGAAGTTTCTCGATTTTGTCCACATCCTCCTGCGATACCATCGAGCCGATGAGTACCACATCGGGATGTTGGGCCACCAGGGCTTCCATGTTAATGCTCTGCATTCCACCCACCTTGGGGATCCGGCGGGTCTCCTCGGGATACTGGCAATAGTCGGAGATGCCTACCAGACGGTCGCCGGCGCCAATCATAAAGAGCAGTTCAGTGATAGCTGGCGAGAGGGAGACGATGCGTTGGGGTTCTTGCTGCAGCACCACCTCTCTGTTGTAGGAATCCGTGTACTTTAAAAAAATTGTCTGCCCGGCTTGCTGTGGGTGTTTACACCCGCACAAAGAGACCAGGCAGACAATCCATATAAGGAATCTGAGCTTATGCATTGTTATTTCAACAATTTTTCATTATAGCTCTTCAAACTTTGCAGAAGATTGGTTTTTACATGAATAAAGTCATCGGCACCCACCTCTTTCAGGCTTTCAATAGCTTCGGTCGGGTTACCAGCGATGAGGCAAGGCGTATTGGGGAACTGGGCTTTAGCCTGCTTGACGGCTTCCACGCCGAGGGTGGCGTACTCTTCATCGGAGCTGCAGACCACAATCAGAGACGGTTTTGCTTCGGCAACTGCCTTTATGCCCTCCTCCACGGTAGCGAAACCGGCAGGTTCCACGATCTCGTAGCCGGCACAGCCGAAGAAGTTGGTGATGAAGCCTGCACGGGCCTGGCGCATGGCCAAGTTACCCAGCTTGAGCAGGTAGACAGAGGGGCGCTTGTGCGTCTGGGCATATTTTTCCGTCTCCAAACGGATAGCTTCGAAGGCAGCAGCCCCGCGGTAAGTCTTCAGGCCCTCATCGTCATCTTCGAACACCCGCTCGATCTTGTCCGCCATCTTCTCATTGATATTCGGATATTGGTTCGTGCCCAGCAATACATAGCGACGGGTGGCGATATCCATGTCGCGCTTTTGGCAGCTCTCCTCGATGGCGGCCTTTATGGTGCCGTCTTCGATGGCCTTCAGCGCACCGCCATCGGCCTCCACCTGCTGGAACAGCTTCCACACATGCTCGGCCAATGAGTTGGTAAGATTCTCGATATAGTAGGAGCCAGCGGCCGGATCCACCACATAGTCCAAGAAGGCCTCCTCCTTGAGGATGACCTGCACGTTGCGGGCAATACGGCGGGAGAACTCGTCGGACGGCTTGTAGGCCACATCAAACGGCTGCAGGGAGATGGCATCAGCACCACCGATCACGGCAGACATGCCCTCCGTGGTACTGCGCAACATGTTGACGTAAGGGTCATACAGCGTCTTGTTCCACGTGGATGCCACCGTGTTGATGCGCAACTTGTAGGCACAATCGCATTCCGGCTTGTACTGTTCCACCATCGTGGACCAGAGCAGACGGATGGCACGCAACTTGGCGATCTCCATGAAGTAGTTGGAACCCACGGAAAGGGTAAACTGGATGCGGGAAGCCACCTTGGCGACCGGCATTCCCTGCTCCACGCAGAAGTTGATATACTCGTTGGCCAGGGCTAGCGTATAGGCCATCTCCTGCACGATGGTGGCACCAGCGTTGTGCAACACCACACCATTGACATTGATGACCTTGAACTTCGGCATCCCCTCACCCAGCTTCAACAACTCCATCGTCTGCTGCATATCCTCCTGCTGGGAGAAGTAGAACTTGTTATGTTTGAGACGATATACCAGCGGATCGAAGTTGATATGGCCGGAAATCTGTTTCTTGTCATACTTTTTCTCTTCCACATAAGCCACGAAGAGTTTCATCAGGTCGAGATAGCTCTTCACATGGTTGAACTGCACGCCGGCGGCGGTCAGCTCGATGCCGTTGAGGAGCGTGGCCAGTGCTTCGGGGCCATCAATCTTGCTGGCATCAAAACAGATACAAGTGGCACCACGCATCAGAGCATCCATGGCAATGGCGTTGGCCTTGGCGGGATCAGCCTCGTCGATAGTTTGCACGATATCCCATTGGTTGCTGTCCGCCTTGGAGCCGCGCAAAAAAGGAAACTCACCCGGGAGAGTCTTCAGATAGTCCAACTCTTTCAAATCTTCAGCACGATAATAGGGGGGTACCTGAAATCCTTCATCGGTACGCCACACCAACTTTTTCTGATAATCAGCGCCTTTTAAATCTTTCTGAATGGTTGCTTCCCATTGCTCCGTGGAGATGGGCGGAAATTCGGTAAATAACTTTTCGTCTGCCATATTTTCGTCAATAAAAAGAAAGCGCAAAAATAATCAATTTATCAGACAATTCGCGCTTTTTTGCAAAAAACTATCACCACGAAAAAAGGGATATCTCTCCGACCATATATTTTGCTATTTTTGCCCTCACAATTTTAACACAATGAAACCTTTTCTCAGCATACTATGGATGGCCGTGGCTACCAGCCTGTTTGCCCAAATTCCCGCCGACTACTACCAATCCGCCGAAAACCTGCACGGTTATGCCCTGCGGGTGGCCTTGCACCAAATCATCAAAAATCACATAGAGGAAGACTATGGTGAATTGTGGGCGGATTTCTACAGCACCGACGCCCGCCCCGACGGCAAGGTATGGGACATCTATTCCGACAATCCCAACGGCCAGGCGCCCTATCTCTACACTTTTGGGACCAACCAGTGTGGCAACTACGACTCAGAGGGTGACTGTTACAACCGCGAGCACTCCGTACCCCAAAGCTGGTTCAATGGCGCTGATTCCATGTATACCGACCTTTTTCACCTCTACCCCACCGACGGATGGGTGAACAACAAACGCGGCAACCTGCCCTTCGGAAAGGTCGGCAACGCCACCTGGACCAGCCTCAACGGCTCCAAAGTGGGCTCCTGCGCCACGCCTGGCTATAACGGACAGGTCTTCGAACCCATCGATGCCTATAAGGGCGACCTGGCCCGCTCCTACTTTTACATGGCTGTCTGCTATATGAACAAAAACATGGGCTACGGTCAGTCCATGTTTAATGGCGGCTCCCTCAAGCCCTGGGCACAGCAAATGCTGCTCAGCTGGCATGCTTTGGATCCGGTAAGCCAGAAGGAGATCGACCGGAACAACGCCATCTATGGCATCCAGGCAAACCGCAACCCATTTATCGACTTCCCTGAACTGGTCAATATGATATTCGGGAGCGACACCCTGCAGCCCTTCGTGACAGCCGTGGATGACTATGCGCTGGCCACCTGCAGCCTCTACCCCAACCCCACCGCCGACTATGTGCATATCAGCATCACTGCGCTGGACGAGCCCCTGACCTGCCAACTGTACAGCCTCACCGGTCAGATACTGTGGTCCACCACCTTTTCTGAAGCAGAGAATATGACCATCTCCTTGGAAGATTTCCCATCCGGCATCTATCTCCTGCATCTGCAGAACGGGGCACACCAGACCATACGGAAGATCGTCAAACGATAACCGT
>JAFYEU010000126.1 GCA_017544105.1 Bacteroidales bacterium | reverse complement strand
TGGAGCGTCACGATGCTGTCACAGCCGTTGGCGGCGGAGAGCGTATCGGTGTAGTCACCAGAAGTGGTGTAGGTTTTGCCGTGCCAGGTGTAGGAGTTGCATTCCGACATCGTGATTTCGGAATAGGCGGGGTGACGGATGGTCAGGTGCAGCGTCACGATGGAGTCGCAGCCGTTGGCGGCGGCCAGCGTGTCGGTATAGTCGCCAGAAGTGGTGTAGGTCGTGCCGTGCCAGGTGTAGAAACCGCACTCCGACACCGAGATTTCGGAATAGGCGGGGTGAAGGACGGTCAGGTGGAGCGTCACGACGCTGTCGCAGCCATTGGCGGCGACCAGCGTGTCGGTATAGTCGCCCGAAGTGGTGTAGGCCGTGCCGTGCCATGTGTAGGAGTTGCAGACGGTGACGGCAAGGTCGGCGAAGACGGGAGTGAGACAAGGCGGGACCACCTCGATGCTGTCCGTGGCGACAACGATACAACCATTATCCCAATAGGTTAACACGTCGTAGGTATAATGCCCTGACGATATAGGGCCATCTTGAAAATAGGTATTGGTAACCTCTCCGAGGGTGGCATTGTTTCTTTGGATGGTATAGGAGACTACGGACAGGGACTGATCCTCAATGGTGGCTTTCATCACTCCTGCAGGATAGTTATAGGTAGACCAAATGGTATTCGAGCTTGAGAGATGAAGACCCACAATATTGTTTTCGTTGGAGATCAGGGTCCCTTGAACGGAAAACGGAAAACTCTGTTGTCCGGATGCACATTGATACACTACTCCAATCCACAACTCTTGGGTTGCATCAATCACAATCGAATCATGCAGGTCAACCGTATTCCACACACCCATAGTCAGGTCTTCAACATTAACCTGCTGATCAAGAATCATCGTTCCGCATTTCAGCACATTATTTTGGACACTACCGCCCACATAAACCCGGACAGCACAGGAATTGAGCCCAGCCAAGGGGATAAAAGAGACTTGGGTCAGCCTTTTCAGGTGATAACTTGTCAGGTCGGCGGGTAGAAACCGTTGAACTGCCTCTGTCGGGAGCGTAGTTCCCAAATTAAAACCAAGAACCGTATTGGAAGAATCTTTAGAAATCTTGTAAGTGTTGGAGGTCAACACAGGTTCAGGCCAAGAGATATTAACAGTGTCTTTATCCTGAGTCAGGGTCAGTGATTGTGGAGCGGGACATCCATAGGCCATGCCAGTCAGAGAAATATTGGCCGTCAAAGCATTAGCCGTCAACACGAGTTGGGCAGACTCCGTGACCATTTGGTCGGACCATGCCGGATCATAGCGCACATAGAAGGTCTGGCCTGCCGGATCAAGCCGGATGCTCTGGGACATATTCAGAGAATCCAAGCCCACGCGGAAAGAGCCGGAGGTAGTGACCTGGACAGAGTCTGTGACCAAGAGTGTGGAGACTTGGACTTGCTGGGCGGAGCTGGTGACGCCTGAAGGGGTAAAAAAAGAGAGACTGCTGCAATTCGTTTTCAACATGGGAGTATCTGCCTGAATGCCTACCAACATCGCATGGTTAGAATTAAACGTGTAATGTGTGGTGACTAAACTATTGATATTGAAATAGCCGTCATCAAATCCGCCCCAGCCCCAGTTGAAATGAAACAGGCCATCGCTGTCATATCCATCACAGACAAAGGCATGTCCGCCATTAGGTCCATTTCCTCGATACATGATCGGATGCAGCAGATCGAGTTCGGCCTTCATCATGGAGATCCAAGCAGAGTCCGCATAGTCGGACCGTTTTCGAAAAGTTCCAGGAGAATAGCCGAAATAGTTCTGGAGGGATCCGTTCACGTCTTCCAAGGCGGCACCGCTAACCCCCGGGCCGAATTGCATGGAGACACTTACCGCACAATGATAAATCAACTTGGAGACTTCATTTATCTGATTAGTGGCAGAGGAGGAGGATATCTGGTTCGGCATCAGATTGTACCTATATTGGGTATTCCCGAAGTTGACCGCCAATGTACCATATTTCATCAAGGTATAGCTCTTGCTACCAAAACCATGTGACGGGTATTGCCAATATCGGATCACTTGGGCCATCATCGTGGCCACACAGCCGGCATAGACATGCCCGTTAGGGCCTAACGAGTCTGCAGGGCACGCATTGTTGTAATAGGCATTCTGATTCCAGGTGGTAGAGAGCAGCGGCGCGACCACCACGGCGCGACTTTGAGTCGGAACAGTCTGATATAACGATGTCCACGAGGCTTGGTTTGCCGGCACTGAAGATTTGACTGTGCTGATGACACTGCAAACCTGCTGGCGAGTCTCCTCCAGCCACTCCCGAAGCGCTTCAGGCATGTGAGTCGTGTCGAAGGCTGACTGGGTAGAGTATGCCAGCACCGGCTTGACACGATCATCCGCGGACAAGATCACAAAACCATCGCCTACATTATATATGTATAGTGTATTGACAAGCCCTGTGTTGAATCCGGCATGGTCTTTTCCTGTATAGACAAGGACAGGCTGAAGGGAACGATACGCGGCGTTATCCGTTTTGCTCTGATAAAAATGCAAGGCCACCCGCTTAGCCACAGCCGTATCTATCGGGGCACCTTGCAACACTGGAGAAGAGACCACCGACAAGATAAGGAAAATGATTATGGCGGAGAGATATTTTTTCATAGGACAAAGACTAAGTGCGTCTTCTGGAAATGATAGTTACAACCATTTGTATCAGCATCCACAATAGGCCTATGGCCATCACGCAAACAGCTATTTTAGCTATATAATCTCCATGCTTTGTATAGAACGTCATATGATTTTGTGCACCGACCACCGTCTTCCAGGCAGTTCTGGTATTATAATCGGTGACGGTAAGCGCATCACCCGTCGGGGATATCACGGCGGAGTTGCCTCCGTTGGCAGAGCGCACCACATAGCGACGATTTTCCACCGCACGCAGCCGCGACATCTCATAGTGTTGGAAATGGCCTGGGCTGTCGCCCCACCAAGAGTCATTGGTGATGACCGTCAGCAGTTGGGCTCCGTTTTTGACAAATTTACGGACCAAGTCGCCATAGATGGACTCATAGCAGATAGCCGTTCCTACCTTCAGTGGCTTTCCATCCACCTCGATGGTGAAGACTTTCTGGGCTGTATCTCTGCCCAGAGTGCCGTTATAGCCTCCCAACTCGATCATCAGGTCGGCCAGGAAACCAAACACATGCCTGTACGGGAAAGCCTCCGAACCGGGAACCAGCCTGCATTTGTGGTAATGGCCATTATAGCCATCTTTGTTAAAACACATGGCTGAGTTATAGTGTTCCCCATAGACATGCTCGCTCAACTTGGTCGAAGTGTGGGTGGGATGATCCAAGATCTCAAAAGTGGAAACTCCCAGCACGAAATTCAACTGCGGATACACCTTCATCAGACTGTCTATCCAGACAAAACAGCCGTATGCCGAGGGCGACGGCGGCAGCTGGTTGGTCACCATCGACTGCAGAGAGACCGTATGCGGGAACACATCCTCCGGGCAGAGCACCAGATGAGTCCCTTTGGACAGCAATGGGGCAATGAGGGAATCCACTCGCTGCGCATGCTGCAGGTTGGTCATCACAAACTCTTCCTCAAAGTTGTCGGTATTGGGCTGCACCACCACCACGGAGACCGGCGTGCTGGTGTCGATATGCTTCAGACAACTCTTGTACTGGATGCCGGAAATCAGCATCGGGAAAAACAAAAGGGAGAACGAGGAAACGGCAAAAGCCCATATCTTTTTTCTATTCTTCGCAACAACAGCTTTGATCAGAGCATACAGCAGAAAGTTGACGACAATCACCCAAAGCGTACCACCCAGTGCGCCAGTCACCGAATACCACTGCACCATCTGCGGACATACCGCAAAAACATTGCCCATGTTGAGCCAAGGCCAGGTCAGCTCCCAGTTCAGATGCAGGTACTCGAATGATATCCAGAAGGCGGCGAACAAGATGGGATGCAACCAACGCTGGGGCACCCACTTGCGGCTGGTGTGCCAGAGGGCAAAGACCAACGCCATCAGCAGCGCATTCACAAAAACCGCGAAGAGTCCGCCGGGGATCGTCACATAGGAGACCCAATAGGTGGTGATGGCATTCCAGACCACAAAACCAAGATAGGAGAAGATAAAGCCTTTCCAGAAAGCGACCTTGCTGCCATTTTCCAGGAGTCTGTCGCTGACAAAGAAAAAAGGAATCAGCCCGAAGAAGACCAGGAAGGGGAGTCCGTGGGGATACCAGGATACCCCGAGAAGCAAGCCGCCAAGCAGGCTGATCAAAAGGATTCTATACCATTTCATCGATTAGCGAATAACATTATTGTTGGTTGAACTTGTCGATGCCGGCGCGGAGGAACTGGATGTATTTGTCTTTGTCGCGCTCGTAATAGGTTGGTCCAGAGAGGATCTTGCCATCCGGATCCACAACGAAATAGCAAGGTTGGGAGTTCTCGTGATAGATGGTCTGTTCGATATGGCGGTTCTTGGCTCCCAGCATGGTGATGGGATCACCGTCGGCATCTTTCAGCTTTCCTTTCTCATTGTCAGGCAGTTCAATGATCTTGTCATCGGCGTAGAGCGTGCATACGATGACCTCCTCGGCAAAGATGCGGCGCACCTCGGGATCAATCCAGACAGCGTTCTCCACGTTACGGCAGTTGGTGCAGCCGTGACCAGTGAAGTCGAGGAACACGGGCTTGCCCTCCTTCTTGGCCACGCGCAGGGCTTGGTCGTAGTCGAAGTAGCCCTTGATGCCGAAGGGAATCTCCAGTTTGTCGGCATACAACGGCTCCTCCGTCCACTGGTAGGTGGCGCCTTGACCGCCGCCATTCGCCGCCACCTCGTTGCGCACGATGGCGGAGACGTCGAAGTCTTGGGTTGTCATCGGCGGCAGCCAGCCGGAGATGGCCTTCAGCGGGGCGCCGAACATGCCGGGAATCATATAGACGACAAAGGTGAAGACGAAGATGGAGAGGGTGAAGCGGAACCAGCTCTTTTGCACGGGGTACTCATCATCGAGCGGGAAGCGGATCTTGCCAAGCAGATAGAGACCCAACAGGGAGAAGAGCACAATCCAGAAGGCAAGATAGACCTCGCGGTCGAGGATTCCCCAGTGGTAAGTCTGGTCGGGCACGTTGATGAACTTCAGGGCGAAGGCCAACTCCACGAAGGCGAGGATCACCTTGAGGGTGTTCATCCAGCCACCCGACTTAGGCAGTTTTTTCAGCAGGCCCGGGAAGAGGGCGAAGATGGTGAACGGCACGGCGATGCCCAGTGAGAATCCCAACATGCCGATGATCGGCTTCAGGAAGGAGCCGCCGGCTGCATTCAGCGCCACGGCACCCGCGATGGGCAGCGTGCAGGAGAAAGAGACCAGCACCAACGTCAAGGCCATGAAGAAGATGCCGGCGATACCGCCCTGGCGCTGACGTTTGGCTGATCCATTCACCCACGAGCTGGGCAATGCAATTTCAAAATAGCCCAGCAGGGAGAAAGCAAAAATCAGGAAGATGACGGCAAAGAGCAAGTTCGGAATCCAGTGCGTGCTCATGATGTTGCCCAGGTCGGCGCCGAAGATAGCGGACAGCACCAACCCGAAGATGATGAATATGAGGACGATGAACAGACCATACAGCAGAGCGTCGCGTTTGCCTTTGTGCCCCTCCTTGGAGAAGAAGGAGACCGTCATCGGGATCATCGGGAAGACACACGGCATCAACAGACCGACCAGACCACCCAGCACGGCAGCCAGGAAATAACCCCAGAGGGACTCCTCTTTTTCGGGCTCGGCCTGGGCGGGTTGCGGATCCTCGGAGGCGGGAGCTATCGTGGCAGTGGCGGTATCCTCCGCAGGCGCCTGGTTCTCGGCATTCACCGCCACGGCAGGATGATAACCCTTCAGCTCAAAAGAAAACTTCTCCTCCACGGGCGTGCAACGGCCCTCCCTGCAGGCCTGTCCCTCCAGCTTGCCCTTGACGGTGAACGGCTCGCTGTCCTTCACCTTGACGCGCTGCTTGAAGGTGACCTGCTTGGTATAAAAGTTGGAATGCGCATCCAACAAATCGTCATAGTCGCTTTGCGGAGTAGGCTCACTGACCTTGCCGATGCGCTCGTATTGCGGCGACGCCGTGAAGTTGAAAACCATGGGCATCTCAATCTGGCCCTCTCCTTTCTTCTGGGCATAAAGATGCCACTCAGGTTGTATGGTGGCCTTGAACTGCAACTCTGCCACCGTATCGTTGATCTTGGTGGAAGTATAAGTCCATTTTACGGGAGATTCCTGTGCAAGAAGCGTCAAGGCGCTGATGCAAATCGCAAAAAATGTGATAAACAGTCTTTTCATCATCTTTTAATACATTATAAAATAAAAGAGCGCAAAAATACAAAAAATCCAGAATTTTCATGTACTTTTGCAGCCGAATTCTTATCATAAAAAAAATGAAAAAAGACGACACCTATTCTTTCGTAAATGCCAACATGAAACTGGCAGATGCCGTAGCACAATATAAGAACCTCATCACCCTGTTTCCCCGGCTCAGTATCTCCTTGGGGTTTGGCGACAAGACCGTCAGCCAGGTCTGCGAAGAGAACCGGATCTCGCTCCCGCTATTCCTGCTGGTGAGCAATGCGTATGCCCAGAAAGACTACAACCCGGACATCGAGGCGCTGATTGCCTGTCCTATCATTGACATTGTCAACTACCTGAAGGCCTCCCACGAGGACTATCTGAATTATAACTTCCCGCACATTGAAGCCCATCTGGAACGGATCATGCAGGATTGGTCTCCCAAATACAAAACCCTCATCACCAATTTCTATGCAGATTACAAGCATGAAGTGGCCCAACACTTTAAACATGAGGAGGAAATAGTGTTCCCGTATATCCGGCAACTGGTGGAAAAAGGGAAAAACAAAAACCGGCCCAAAGGGATCAGTTTCGACAAGCAGCACAGCGAGATTGAGGACAAGCTGCAGGACTTCACGAACCTGCTGATGAAGTACATCCCGGCCGACAACCGCCAACGGGAGCTGATCAACATGCTGATGGACATCTTTATGCTAGCAGAAGATATTGAAAACCATACCATTATGGAAGATAAAGTCTTGATTCCCTATATTAAATATCTGGAAAGCCATGTCTCATAATTATAAAATAGTTGTTGCCGACCCCTCCCCCACCGTACTGATCGGGCTTTCCTACATGATCAAGGAGCTGCCCGACTATGAAGTAGTGCTGAAATCCACCGATATGCATACGGTGATGACCCGTATTCATCTGACCAACCCCGACATTCTCATCATCAACCCGCTCATGATCGACTACAGCAAGCGGATGATGATTCGCGACATCTTCCACGACCTGCCGGGGATGAAAATCATCGCCTTTGCCTCCATCTATTTTGAGAGCCCGTTACTGAAGCAGTATGACGGGGTGATTGAAATCAACGACAACCTCCAACGGATCAAATCCACCCTGTCACAGGTCATCCGGACCTCGAGCAAGCAACTGGAGGACAACTACTCCCCCATGTTGTCAGAACGGGAGAAGGAGGTGCTGGTATGCCTCTCCCAAGGCAAGAAGAACAATGAGATTGCGGACAAGTTGAACATCAGCGTACACACCGTCATCACCCATCGGAAGAACATCATCCGCAAGACGGGCATCAAGTCGGTGGCTGCGCTCACGGTCTATGCCATCCTCAACAACCTCATCGACGAGAAAGACATACTTTGAGAGTTAGAAGTTAGAAGTTATCAGTTAGAAGTTAAAAGTTAGAAGTTGGCGGTTGGATGTTGGAAGGTCGTTGGCGGGGTTCCGAGTTTCAAGGTTCAAAGTCAAAGTTCAAAGTCAAGGTTCAAAGTTCACGGCTACATATTTATGGGACCTGAAAATTAAGTGTTGTTTGATATCATAAAAATTATATATTTGCAACCTTAAAAATTTTAGGTCTGAATTTATATAAATATTTAGAAATCAAATAAGTAAGTAGAAAGATGAAAAACAACAAAGGACTGATTTTATTCTTTACCGTGCTACTCGCGCTGGTATGTTTGTATTGTCTCTCCTTCTCTTTTGCCACCTGGCGTGTGGAGAAAAAGGCAGAACAGTATGCAAATGACCCTCAGGCTTTGGAGCAGGTAAAGACGCTGGCAAACGGTGACTTGATGCTTGAGAAGCACTTGACGGACTCCATCATCGATGCAAGAACCCGTCAGTATCTGACCGAGCAGAACGACAAGAAAGTGTACTTGGGAAACACCTACAAACAATGCAAGTACAAAGAGTTGAACTTGGGTTTGGACTTGAAGGGCGGTATGAACGTCACCTTGGAGATCTCCCTGCCTGATGTGGTTCAAAGTTTAGCCACCAACAAGGAAGACCAATTGTTCACCACCACTTTTGAGAAATCCGTTGCGGACTTTGAGAAGAACAGTGACAACGATTTCATAGACATCTTTGTGAACAACTTCAATGCCCAGAAGAAAGCGTTGAACATGAACAATGCCAACCTCCGCACCTATTTCGGCGAGCGTTCCGGCATCAAAAATGCCTCTGACCAGCAGATCATCAGTTGGTTGAAGACCGAGTCGAGTGAGATTGTGGACCGTACCTTCAAGATCTTACGTACTCGTATCGACCGTTTTGGCGTTGCCCAGCCCAACTTGCAGAGACTGCAGGGTGGCCGTATCTTGGTGGAGCTCCCCGGTGTGAAAGAGCCGGAGCGTGTGACCGACCTCTTGAAGACCACGGCCAAGTTGGAGTTCTGGCAGGTGTATAACGAGGTGGTAGGCGGACGCACCATCCAACAGCGTTTTGCCATCGCTGACGCACAGCTTGCCCAGCAACTGCAGAACAAGAAGGACAACCCGGAGACTGTGGCTGACAGCACGGCTACCGACACTACTGCTGCTGCCATCAGCGCCCTCGCTGCCAACGAAGAGGAGGAAGACGAGGAAGATGATGTCATCGACGAGAGTCAAGGTGCCATCCTCAGCAAGGCTGTGGCCATGGACGGCTTCGTGATCGGCTATTTCAAAGAGTCCGACATGCCCGCCATCAACCAGCTCCTCCCTGAGTTGCAGAAGATCTTAGGCGACAACAACGTGGTGTTCTACTGGGGCTCTCCCGAGAAGAACCATGACAACGCCTATCCGCTCTATCCTTTGAAGAAAAAGAACGACCGTATTGGACCGTTGTTGAGTTCCGAGACCATCGGCGGCGCCCGCGTGGTGCGCAACGCCCGTCAGGATGTGGACCAGAACAACCGCATCGTGGTGAACATGTCCATGGAAGACCAAGCTGCCGACGAGTGGCGCAAGATCACCAAAGAGGCTGCCGAGAGTGCTGCATCCAAGGGTGTGACCTGCATCGCCATCGTATTGGATGAATTTGTCTATTCCGCTCCTTCCGTCAGAAGTGAGATTCCGAACGGTAACTCCGAAATCTCCGGTAACTTCACCATCGAAGAGGCTAAGGACCTTGCCACCGTGTTGAATTCCGGTAACTTGGAAGCCCGCGTCAACATCGTTCAATCCGAAATCGTTGGTCCTACCCTCGGTAAGGAATCTATCCGTTCCGGCCTTCTTTCCTTCTTGGGCGCCTTCATTCTGGTCGTCATCTACATGTTCTTGTACTATAGCCGTGCCGGTCTGGTGGCCGACATCGCCTTGTTCGCCAACGTATTCTTCATCTTCGGCGTGCTCGCCTCCATGGGTGCTGTGCTGACGCTGCCTGGTATCGCCGGTATCGTCCTGACCCTCGGTATGGCCGTCGACGCCAACGTGATCATCTACGAGCGTGTACGCGAAGAGGTGCGCGCCGGCAAGGGCATCCGCGTCGCCATCGACGAAGGTTTCAAGAACTCCTACTCCGCTATCATCGACGGTAACGTGACCACCCTCATCACCGCCATCGTACTGTACATCTTCGGCAGTGGTCCTATCCAAGGCTTCGCCACCACCTTGATCATCGGTATCCTCTCCTCCCTCTTCACGGCTATCCTCATGTCACGTATGATCATCGAGGCCAGACTGAAAAAAGGCAAATCTATCGAGGTGGGCAACAAGGTCACCCTCAACGCCTTCACCAACACCCACATTGACTTCCTCTCCAAAAGAAAGATATTCTACACCATCTCCGGCATTCTCTTCCTCATCTCCATCATCTCCTTCTTCACACTGAAGTTGCAACCCGGTATCGACTTCACGGGTGGACGTTGCTACGTGGTGCGTTTCGACAAGGATGTGACCACGAAAGAGGTCCGCGCAGCTGTCGCCAAGGAATTCGGCGGCAATCCTGAGGTCAAGACCTTCGGTAGCAACGACCAGATCCGTATCGTCACCAACTACAAGATCGAAAGCAATGACACGAAAGATGACAAAGAATGCGAGCACAAGCTGTACAATGCCTTGAAGGGATTCTATGCAAAGCAAGACCTGACTGAGAAGGACTTCACCAACCTGACCCTTGACCAGCGTGGTATCCAGTCCTCCCAGAAGATCCAGCCGACCATCGCCCGCGAGTTGCTGGCCAAGTCCATCTGGGCCGTTCTCGCCTCCCTGGTGCTGATCTTCATCTACATTGCCATCCGTTTCAAGAACTGGCAATTCGGTCTCGCCGGCATCTTCGCCCTGTTCCACGATACGTTCCTCACCATCGGCATGTTCTCCTTGTTCTACAAGATCATGCCTTTCTCCATGGAAATCGACCAGAACTTCATCGCTGCTATCCTGACGGTGATCGGTTACTCCATCAACAACAACGTGGTGATCTTCGACCGTGTTCGTGAGAACCTGGCCCTCTATCCGAAACGTGAGAACTACGACAACTTCAACGCCGCTATCAATCAGACCCTCGGCCGTAACGTCAACACCGCCGGCACCACCTTGGTGACCCTGTTGGTGATCTTCATCTTCGGCGGCGAGGTCATCCGCGGCTTCATCTTCGCTATGTTCGTAGGTATCCTCTTCGGTACCTACTCCGGTATCCTCATCTCCAGCCCCTTCGCCTACGACCTTATCCGTCTCGGCGGTGGCAAAGTGAAGACTGCCAAAATAGAGAAGAACTAAGTCCCCCGACATCTATTGTCAACCCGATAAAAAAATATTCGGAAGGTTACTCACTTTCCGAATATTTTTTTTATTTTAGCGGGCTTTTATTTAAATGGATAAATCTAAATCTGTATGAAGCTATATAAATTCATCCTGCTTTTTGCATCTATCTTATTGACAGGGATTTACAGCACAAACGCGCAAGTCCTCAGGGAAGCTGACAACCTATTTCGCGATTGTCAATATGAGAACGCTTTGGAGCAATACAAGAAGGGAATCAAGAAGCTGCAGTCCAACCGTGTGGAGATTCAGCGTGCCACCTTCCAGATTGCCGAGTGCTATCGTATCATGGGCGACCTGAAAAAGGCGGAGCAGCAGTATATCCGTCTGGAGAAGAAGAACTATCAGAAGGACAACCCCATGATTCTCTTCCATCTGGGCAGCATATACAACACGCGCGGCGACTATGACTTGGCGTTGAAGTACTACAACAACTACAAGAAGCGCGCCCCGGAAGACAGCCGGGTGGAAGAGCGCATCCAAGGTTGTCAGAATGCCAAGATGTGGGTAGAGAACCCTACCCGCTACGAAGTGGAGAACCTCAAGAAGTTCAACACCCGCGAAGATGAATGGGCTCCCCGCTGGGGCAACGACGAGAAGCGCAACTGCATCATCTTCTCCTCCAACCGCGAAGGCTCTGTGGGCAAGGGCACCGACCAGTGGACCGGCATCTCCTTTTCCGACATCTACATCTCCAACAAGCCGAAGAGCAAAAATACGGATTGGCCCGGAGAGTGGTCTCCGGTGACCACCGTGGATGAGGGCGGCACCCTCAACACGGGCGTCAACGAGGGCGAGGCCTGCTCCAACCGCAAAGGCACCGTCTATTATTTCACCAAATGCCCGCAAGACAAGAAGAAAGTTCAAGGCTGCTACATCTACAAGTCCATGAAGAAGGGCAAAGCATGGGGCGAGGCCGAGATTGTCGAGTTGGGCGACTCCGCCTACAACTACGTGCACCCCTTCATCAGCGGCGATGAGCTGACCATCTACTTCGCCTCTAACAAGCCGGGTGGCTATGGCGGCTACGATATCTACAAGGCTACGCGCGCCAAAAAGTCGGCCAAGTTCTCCGACATCACCAACCTGGGCCCGAACATCAATACGGCTGGCCAGGAGGTCTTCCCCTGCCTCCGCAATGACGATGAGTTTTACTTCTCCTCTGACGGATGGCCTGGCATGGGTGGCCTCGACATCTTCGTCTCCTACATCAAGGGCGGCGAGTTCCAGAAGGCTGAAAACATGATGTCTCCCATCAACTCCAACGGTGACGACATCGGCATCATCTTCGACGAGAATGAGGCTATTGACCCGCAGTCCAAATCTCCTTACCTGGCTAAGGGTTACTTCTCCTCCAACCGTGACGGCGGCCGCGGCGGCGACGACATCTACTACTTCCTCCTCCGTCCGCTCGTCTATACCCTCTCCGGTTATATCCGCGACAAGAACAACGGTCAGTACATGGACGGCGTAGAGGTTGAGATCCAAGGCACCGACGGTACCATCTACAAGACCACCACGGACGTGAAGGGTTACTATCACTTCGACAAGACCAAAATCTTAGGCAACACTTCTTACGACATCAAGGTGGTGAAGAAGGGCTACTGGGAGCAGGGCAATACCGCCAAGCAGACCACCATCGGCCTGACCGAGAACACCGACCTCAAGCAAGACTTCTCCCTTGAACCTATCCCTGTCGATCCTATCCCGCTGCCTGAAATCCTCTACGACTTGGCCAAGTGGGATCTGAAACCGCAATATAAAGACTCTTTGATGTACCTCTATAACATCATGATCAAGAACCCGACCATCGTCATCGAGTTGCGTTCCCACACCGATGCCCGTGACGATGATGATAAGAACCTTGTGCTGTCTCAGAAACGTGCCCAATCCTGCGTGGACTTCCTCGTCAATGAGAAAGGTATCGCCGCCGACCGTATCGTGGCCAAGGGATATGGTGAGCGTGTCCCGCGCCGTCTGGAAAAAGACATGTACTCCACCTGCCCCACCTGCAATGGCAAGAAATACTTCTTCGCCAAGGGCACCTATCTGACCGAGGACTACATCAACAGTTTGTCATCCAAACCGGAACAAGAAGCTGCCCACCAGCTGAACCGTCGTACCGAGTTCATCATCTTGCGTGACGACTATGTGCCGAGCGCTGAGTCTTTGGCCGCTGCCCAGGCTGCCATTGCCATTGTCACAGAGCGCACCGTGCCTGTGACCATCGCCGGCGATGTGGTGAAAGGTACCTGCTTTGCCAACAACAAGTCCATGGAGTTCCAAATCGGCAACAACTCCGACGAGATCTTCATGAACTATTCCGATGCCACCCGCTTCCTGAAAGAGTCTATCATCAACCTCAACGACTTTGAAGAGAAGTCCGGTGCCATCAAGCAAGAGGATGGTAGCATCATCGAGGGCGCTGTGCTCTACCTCGAAGAATTGCGTGTGGGTGACGACTATGAAGAGAATGTGAAAGTGACCGTGAAGAAGGGACTTCCTGCTGCCTTCGTGATCGGAGAGAACTTCATCCAGGATTCCTGGGGTTCCTACACCGTGGACACCAGCCGCAACATGATCATCTTCAAATAAGATATACCATATATAATATAGTAAGAGCTGTCATACCGACAGCTCTTTTTTTTTCGTACTTTTGCAGCCCTTTTTAGATATACCTATGAACAAGAAGTTATTTGCTGGCGTCATCGCCATTTTGGCATTCTTAGGATTAGCTTTATCCTCTTGTAATCAAACTCAGATCAAGCCTTTCAACGGAGTGCTGGATTCCGTTTTCAAGACTGAAGCACCTGATCATGTCAAAAAGATTGTAGGTGAATTGGGATCTGACGAACAATATGA
>JAFYEU010000125.1 GCA_017544105.1 Bacteroidales bacterium | reverse complement strand
GAGGTGGTCTTTGCCGATACTGTGCGCGACACCTTTGCACGCTATGCAGAAAATAAAACACCAGTGGCCTATATGATGCTTTCTGACCAGTCGCCCAACGATAAGCACCGCTGCTATATCACGGACTTTCTGCATCAGAAGACAGGCTTTATCTACGGGCCGGAACACTTTGCCCGCAAATACGACATGCCTGTTCTCTACTATCAGGTTGTCAAAGAGCGGTTGGGCCGTTACCGCGTTGAGTTGCAACTCATCACTGAGCAGCCTCAAAAGGAAGAGCAATATGCCATCTCAGAGAAATATGTGCAGCTGCTGGAGCAGACCATCCGTCGGGATCCGGCCTTCTGGCTGTGGAGCCATCGGCGGTGGAAGTTCAAATGGAACCAATAGCCCCGTTTCTGTGAGTGAAAACAAAAGAAGCCTGCATCTGCAGGCTTCTTTGGGTCTGGATTCTCCAGTGACATGTCATATTAGTCAACATGCAGGAAATTGCCGTTTGGGTCAAAGACCAAATCCATATCGTTGTTCAGCTCGACTTCGTACTGGTTTCTCTCTTTCGCGATTTTAACGATGAAGTTGTTCGGGAACTTCTCCAGCACATAGGAGGCAATAGCGGTAGGGATAATGCCTGCGGGGACGGGCAATGTGTGGCAATCCACATCTTTCCATTCCCCTTTGCGGCTAAACTCAACCTCGGTGCCATTGGAAAGCACAACTTCGTACTCGCCATCTTCAAATTTAACCGAAAGAGTCTCAATCCCCGGAAAATACGCTGAGATGAACTGTTGGGCGTTCTTCGGCAAGTCGTTGACGGTAATGGTTCTGTCGCATGATGCAAATACGTTCATGGCAATGAGGCCTATGGCCAACACGATTAATCTTTTCATTTATTCAGGTTTAATTTATTGTTAAAGGATACGGGAAGAACGGAAATGATAAAAAAATATTGTGTGGATATGGTGATTTTTTTGTTCATTTTATCAAGGCCAAAAGGCAGAGTCGCCTGTTGCGTCAAATGAGCCGTGGGCTTTAATGCCGGTTCAGATGGGTGGTTCTGAGCAGTTTGGGATATTCATCACTCCTCATTCTGGTTGCCACGGATATTTTGTTTATTTTTGCGGCAGAATTTTTAGGAACGTCAAATTGGTAAATAAAATCTTCATATCTATGAACGAAACATTAAATACACTTTTCAGCCACGTTAGTGTGCGTGAATACACCGATGAGAAAATCAGTGAGGATGTCTTGCAGCAGATCCTCAAGGCCGCTTGCAGTGGTTCCACGATGGGCAATATGCAGCTCTTCAGCATTGTTGTTACGGAAGATGAGGCGATGAAGCGGAAGATGGCCCCGCTCCACTTCAACCAGCCGATGGCCACGCAGGCTCCGCTGATCCTCACCTTCTGCGCTGATTTCAACCGCTTCAACCGCTTTTGCGAGTTCCGTGACGCGGAGACCGAGGCCTACAGCAACATGCAAAGCTACCACTGGGCCGTCATCGATGCGCTCATCGCTGCCCAGAACGCCTGCGTGGCCGCGGAGTCCCTCGGTCTGGGCTTCTGCTGGCTCGGCACCATTACCTACAATGTGGACAAGTTCATCGAGGTGCTCCAGTTGCCCAAGCATGTCGTCCCGGTAGCCTGCATCCCCATGGGATATCCCGTGGAGAAACCCGCCCTGACACAGAAGCTGCCCGTGGAGGCGATGATCCACCGTGAGACCTATCACGACTACGATCAGACCCGCATCGACGCCCTCTATGCGGAAAAGGAACATTCGGAAGAGACGGCCGGAATCCTTCGCGAGAACCCCGACTGCGAGAACCTCGCCCAAGTCTTCACCAAGCACCGCTATACCAAAAACGACAATGAAGCCTTCGCCAAAGTGCTGGTGGAGACATTGAAAAAGCAAGGCTTTTTTGCCGATCTATAAATCAATAACACAAACATTATGAAGAAGATCCTGCTCTTTGCCGCCCTCCTTTGCGGCCTCTGCGCCTGTAAGCATACCGACAAACTGCCCGCTATGCATACGCAAAGCCTGGACTCCAAGTCGGGCTGTATCAGCAACGATTGGCAGTTCCAATACCAGGGACAGTGGTACCCCGCCACGGTGCCCGGCAATATCCATACCGACTTGTTGGCCAACAACCTGATCCCCGACCCCTTCTACGGCACCAACGAGGACTCCGTGCAGTGGGTCGCCGACAGCATCTGGACCTATCGTCTCATCTTTGATGCTGACTGCGCCGGCGAAGGCCGCCAATATGATGCGCAGTATCTCGTGTTTGACGGCCTGGACACCTATGCCGAGGTCTGGTTGAACGGGGAACGGCTCCATTCGATGGACCAAGGTATGGATGACACGCTGTTGAACAATATGTTCCGCCGCTGGCGTTTTGCCGTGCATGATTTGCTGAAGAAGAAAGACAATGAGCTGCTAGTCCGCTTTTACCCTTCGGTGCCTTTTGAAGAGGCTGCCGCTGCCCAATTGCCGTATAAGCTCCCCGACAACCGTGTCTTCTCCCGCAAGGCCCAGTACGAGTCGGGTTGGGACTGGGGGCCGAAGCTCATCACCTGCGGCATATGGAAGAATGTCCGACTGGAGAGCCATAACGAATTCTCCGTGGAAAATGTGTATGTGTATGATACGGTTCCGTCCCTGGTGAAAGGTAAAGACTGGCAGACATTGGTGCTGGTGGAAGTGAGTTCTTTCGATCATAGCCATCATAAAGTCAATCTGACGGTGGAGGCAAGCGATGAGAAAGGATTGGTGGCCAAAGTGGAGATGAAGATGGTGGAGCTGGAGCCTGGCGAAAATCTTGTGGAAGTGCCAGTCAGGATTCCGAATCCTGTCCTCTGGTGGCCCAACGGGATGGGCGAGCAGCATCTGTACACCTACTCCGTCACAGTTCACGATCGCCAGTATGAGCAGCAGTCAGTGGTCCGTCACGGCCTGCGCACCATTGACCTCGTCCGTGAACCCGACAGCATTGGCGAGTCGTTCGCTTTCATCGTCAACGGCAAGCCGTTCTTCGCGCGCGGGGCCGACTGGATCCCGGCCTCTTCGTATGAGGGCACCTTGTGCGCCAACGGGGATGTCTATTGCCGCCTGCTGAACGATTGCCGCGATGCCCATATGAATATGGTCCGCGTCTGGGGCGGGGGCATCTACGAGCACGACGACTTCTATAATCTATGTGATGATCTGGGCCTCTTGGTATGGCAGGACTTCATGTTCGCCTGCAATCTCTATCCTGCCGACAAGGCATTCCTGCGCAATGTGGACTTTGAGGCGATTCACCAGCTCAAACGCCTGCGCAACCATCCCTGCATTGCCATCTTCTGCGGCAACAACGAGGTGCATAACGGCCTGGAAGACTGGGGGTGGCAAACAGCTCTGGGCTATGACGACGCCACCGACCAAAAGCTCCACGCTGACTATAGCAAACTTTTTGAAGAGTGCTTGGCCAAGGAGGTCGAGGAATGGGCTCCCGGAACCCCGTATGTCCACTCCTCACCGGTCTTCGGCTGGGGTCATCCGGAGTGCTGCACCCACGGCTGTTCTCACTACTGGGGCGTCTGGTGGGGCGAGCAGCCCTTTGACGTGTGGAAAGAGAAGACCGGTCGCTTCATGTCGGAGTACGGTTTCCAGTCCTATCCCGCCATGAGCACTATCGCCACCTTCGCAGCGGCAGACCAGCAGAATCTCCTGTCGCCCGTGATGCGCAACCACCAGAAGCACGGACGGGGCGTGGAGATCATCAGCAAGGCCATCAAGGAGGAGCTGGGCGTTGGCCCGAATTATTATAATCTGGCCGAGTTCTCCCACTGGAGCCAGCTGGTGCAGGCAATTGGCATCCGCCGCGCCATCGACGCCCACCGCATCCAGCACGATCGCTGCCGTGGAACCCTCTGCTGGCAGGTCAACGACTGCTGGCCCGTGGCTTCCTGGAGCTCCATCGACTACACGGGACGGTGGAAAGCCCTTCACTACCAGTTCAGGGAGGCTTACCAGAATGTCGCCCTATGTGTCGATCCGCAAGAGAAGTATAGCAAAAATGATGTCTATATCGTCAACGACAGCCTCAAGGATGTCTCCTGCGAGGTGCGCTGGCAGGTGCTGAA
Organism: Bacteroidales bacterium; assembly: GCA_017544105.1. Classification (GTDB taxonomy): domain Bacteria; phylum Bacteroidota; class Bacteroidia; order Bacteroidales; family WCHB1-69; genus F23-D06. The sequence continues at coordinate 16,578 of JAFYEU010000125.1, read as the reverse complement.
CATGGATGGCACCCCGGTCACCCAGGAGCAGTCAGTCAAGCAAAAAGTGGCCAGCGACAAGGCAGTCAAGGTGCTGTCGCTGAATGCCGCCGATTATCCTAAACTGTCCGACAAGATCTTCGCCAAGGTCCAACTCTATCTCAATGGAAAACTCCATGCCGAACGGACACTTTTCTTTGTCCCGGTGGGAGATCTGTCCATTCCCCATGATGAAATCCAACAAAAGGTGACGTACTATGCCGATTACGCAGAGATAACGCTGACTGCCAAGGCACTTCACTATGGCGTTTGCCTGGAAGCCGATGCCTCCACGCCGGTTCGCTATTCCGACAACTACTTCATCTTGAGACCCGATGAGCCTAAGAAGATCATCGCCTACTATGATCCTGCCAATCTGCAGAATGGCAAGCCCAAATTTGCCGTTAGCGATTTCTGGAAACTGGTTGTGAATACGGATTAATACACCAACATCACGCTGCCTTTGCGTTGCTCCACGGTGCCGTCGGGGAGGGTGTAGTAAATTTTATAGACATACACATCCATCGGGGCGACCTTGCCGTCAAAGTATCCATCCCATCCCACGTAAGGATTGTGGGTGGAGAAGATGAGCGTGCCCATCCGGTTCCAGATGTTGAAACTGTATCCTTCCGCAGAAACAAAGGAGCTGACAGGCTGGAATACCTTGTTGATGGTCTGCAGGGGTGTGAAGGCGTTCGGAATGTAGATAGATGGCAATTGTCTTACTTCCAACTGGTTGGATATACATTCGTCTTGAAAACCGTAGTCGTTCATCGTCTCATGCGCCACCACATAGTATTTGAAGATGGAGCCAGACTCGTATAGGTTGTTGACATCATCGTAATAGGTGTTGATGGTGGAGGGGGAGAGGTGCTCGGGCATCAAAGCGAAGGTCAACTCCGATTCTGTCTTGCGATAAAGCTCGTAGTAGTCCACATCCCCGTTCCATTCGCCGTAATTGCTCCATTGAAGCACATCCTCGTGGGCATTGGTGGCTTCGCCTGTCAGCAGGATGTTGTGCGCGATGTTGGAGTAGCCGGCTGGAATCTGACAGCTGTTGATGACATAGGTCCGGTAATAATAGGTGCTATGGTTGAAGTCTGCCGTCTGGTCCTGGAAAGTGTAAGCGGCTCCACTATAGCCTTGGGTCTCCAGGTCTTGGAAGTTGATACCGTCGTTGCTGCGCTGCAGGGTGATGGATTGGAAAGCCAGTGTGTCGCCGCTGGTGTGCACCTTGACCTGGACATATTCATTGTCAATCACGGAAACAGAGCGGATATAGGTCATGTCGGCCGACTCGTCGGCGTCCAGGCTGAAGGTGATGCGGTTGCTGGATGCGGTGATCTCTTCATCGTTGCTGAAAGCGCGGACAAAGGCGATATAATCTGTGTTTAGAAGCAGATTCTGCAGGGTGGTGCTGGTGGATGTGGTGTTCTGCACGCTCGTCCAGGTGGCGCCTTGGTCGGCACTCAGGAAGACCTCAAAGTGGTTCAAGCCACCAGTCATATGGGTGTAGGTGTTCCACGAGAGTGTGGCGGAGTGGTTACAAGCATCGATGGCGCCCGGATACAGTTTCATGTCACACTGCTCGTCCAGTGTCATTGGTGAGGAGTTGAGACAGGAGTCCAAGACCGCGATGCGATAACAGCGGTCCCCACCAAACGGATCAATCCAGGTGGTGCTGTTATAGACGGTGTCCAGTGGCTCCCAGCCGTTGTTGAGGTAATAGACAATGTAGCCGTTCATGTAGGGCTCTTCGGCGTGGAAACCCAACATCACCTGGTTGTCTTCCGTATAGGTGACACTATCCAGGACAGGGGTGGAGGGATGCAGACGGTCCACGACAAATACGGAGCCGATAGGGGTCCTGAATACACAACTGTGGTTAGCACTGTAATTGTTGGTGATACCTACCTGATAGTAAAGGTAGTTGTAGCATACGTCGGAGGTGTCCACATAGTGGCGCTCTGCAGTGGCCGGGATGGTGGCGAAGGGCGTAGGCGAGAAGTCGTCTTCAAAATCCCGCATCTTGTACAGGAAGTAGGTGTCGCCCCACGTGGAGCCTGACATCTGGGAGGAGGGAGCTTCCCATTCAATGGTGACTAGCGAGCTGTCTGCGCTGGGGGTCACGGTGATGCTGATGGTCTGCACCACATTGGAATTGTAGGTGGCGCCACTGGCAGTCACAGCCTCAATGTAGCATGTGTAGGTGCTGGCAGGAGTGATGTTGTTGAGCACCGTACTTCCATAGTTGCACATTGTATAGTTGTTGCCGGGTGTCGCCGTGCCTACCATCGTGCCGTTCACATAAAAATTATAAGCTACAAAAGAGGCACAGTCGTCGGAGTTGTCCCACGACATCTTGACGCGCGTGTTGTTATTCTGCAATTCCACACACTGCAATATGGGCGGTTCTATGGCATAACTCCCGAATGCACAGCAGAATATTAGTATGAAAATGTAGAGGACCCGTTTTGCCATATCCATGTTGTTATAACTTTTTACCAACGATGATCTGTGTGAATTTATTGTGTGTGAGACATTTTTTAGCCATTTCCATAATGTCCTCAGCATTTGTGCGTTGAATGGTGTTCCATAGCTCTTGAAGGATGGTGTGGTCGGTATGCTGGTTTTTCCAGAAGGCGAATTTGGACATGTAGGACACAGAATTGCTCAACTCCTGAATGACAGAGCCCGTCATGTAAGTCTTGACGGTTTGCAATTCTTCGTGGGAGACAGGCTCCTCTTGCAGCCGTTTTAACTCAGAGAAACAAGCGTCGAGGGACTCCTGTGTATGGGCGGCATCCACATCACTCTGGATGCTAAAGATGGACTGATTGCCGAAATAGACGGAGCTGCTGAAGATGCCATAGGTGTATCCCAGTTTCTCGCGCACGCACTGCATCAAGCGGGAACCGAAATAGCCGCCCACGAGGGTGGAGAGCACCTTGAAGGGTGTGCGCATCTCCTCTGCATAGCTGATATGGGGCATGGCCAGACAGATGGAAGACTGCATACTTCCCTCCACCTCTTGGTTCAAGAGGGGAGTATGGTCTGCAGGCATCTGGAATAAAGGAAGTCCTTCCTGTCTCGCACCTCGAGGAATGCCGCCAAAATGCTTGCGGATAAGGCTTGACGTGGCATCGTCCAACTGGCCCGTGACATATAAGGAGAGGTTGTCTGCACAGAAGTTCTCCCGATGATAGCGGTGCAGGTCATCGGTGGTAATCTCATTCAACGTGGCTTCCGAGGCGGGCACGCCAGCAGTGCACTGGTCACCCAAGAGGGCCTGCAACATCAGTCTGGAGGCTACGAAGTTGTTTTTCTTCAGGTTGTTGCGCAGAGCCTGCAGGCGTTGTTGCCGGATGATGTCCAGATATTCCTGGCGATAGGATGGGGTGGTCATCATCTCGACGAGTGTGGGCAATAGCTGCGGGAGATTGCGCTTGGGAACCACTATCTTGAGGCATACGCCATCGAGATAGATGTCAGCATCGAAGGTGGAACCGTAGAAATCTAACAAGTCTGCCATCTCGGCAGCTGTGTGGTGTGGATGACTGCCCTTGAGCAGCCCGTAGGTGAAGAGCGCCAAGTGCTTCTTGGGCTCATACATGGAGCCGGAACGTACATCCAGCTGCAGATGGATCAGTTCCAAGGTCTCGTTGTGAAACTGGTATAGAGGGATACCGTTCTCCAAAGTGTCCACATGCGGTGCTTGGGGACGGAAGGAGTGAAAAGGCTGTATCTCCGGCGCAAGGCTTCTGTCTATCATCTTCCTCTATTTCAATAAAACGACCTGCCCTTTGAGCGTTTTGGCGTTGCCGTCAGGGTCTGTGTAGCGGATGACGTACATATAGGCGCCTCCGGGCAAGAGGGTGCCGTGACTGTAACCATCCCAACCCTGCTCAATGCTGCGGGAGGTAAAAACACGCTGCCCACTGCGGGAGAAGATGTTGATTTCATAATCCTGTACGATAAAGTCAGCTTTCGGCATGAAGAGGTCGTTAGTGCCGTTGCCGTCCGGGGTGAAGGAGTTGGGGACAAAGATCTGATAATTGCTGGAGGCCGCTTCTGCAGGTTCTGAGGAGCTCTTGGGGACCAGGATTTCCTCCGTGATTTCTGTTGTCGGCTCGGAAACACGCACAGGGTTATCCACAAGGCGTGCGGTCTTTGTCTCGTTGACGGGAGTAGCAGGTTGTGTGAGATCAGCCATGGAGGGGTTGTGAGAAGGGTTGACAGCCGTGGTGGCAGCCACTGTTGGGGTCGTAGCCGTAGCCACTATGAATTCGGGCGTGGTAGCTGATGGGACGGTCGTCGGGCTGGGCGTCTCCACCGAGGGAGTACTCGTGGTTGCAGACACCCTGTTGGTAGTCATCGTCGCAACATCCGGTTGGCTGGTAAGGGCTGGGGTTTGCTGGACAGCTTCTTCCGTCGTGACTATGGGGGCGGGGGCATCTGTCGAGGTGGGCTGGGCGGAACGGTGCAGCCACAAGGTGCCGGCCACAAGGCCTGCCATGGCTACGATGGCGCATCCTCCCCAGGAGGCCCAACGTCTGATCCTGCGCCCACGGTTGTATTTCACCAGGCGTGCATCGGCGGCAATCTGTTGCCATTCTGACTCGTCCACAGGAACGGTATACTCCGATAAGGCTTTTCTTATATCTTTCATAATATGTCTATTTCTTTTCCTAAATAGGCCGTGATTCTGTCTCGTAAGGACTTCTTGGCACGTGATATCAACGTTCTGACATTGGTGGGCGTCATGTCCATGATCTTCACGATCTCCTGCTCACTGTAGCCATCCACCTCGTAAAGGTTGAATGCCATGCGCTGGTTTGCTGGCAACGTGTTGATGATCTCCACCAACTGCTCCATCGTCAGCGTGTCGTGCGGATGCTCCAATGCCGGATATTCTGCGGGTCCTTCATCGGTTGACTCCATACGACGCAAACGCTGGCTGCGCAGGTAATCAATGCACTTGTTCACGGATACCCGATATATCCAGGAACCCAAAGAGGAGATTGTCTGGTAAGATCCAATGTTGGTCAAGATGGTCACAACAATGTCGTGAAACAGATCTTTGGCTTCCTCAGTCTGATATCCTAAGTAACGATAGCACACCGCCTTGATCGTGGGACCGTATTCCTGATACAATATCTTCTGACAGGTTCCGTCACCTCTTTTGCATCCGTTTACAATTTCCTTCTCTTCCTTAGTCATCACATTGATAACACTCTTGTAAGACGATTATCTCGCTTTTTTGTTGCAGTAATGGATATTTTTTTTTCTTTTGCAGGCAGAAATATTGCCTATGTTCAAACTGCAAAAATCGTATTTTTTACAAAAGAATGTGGTCTCTCTGGCAAAAGATTTGTTAGGGAAATATCTCTTTACCTGTGTCGATGGACAACTTGTTGGTGGAATTATCTCTGAAACAGAGGCTTATGTAGCCGAGGTGGACAGGGCCTCCCATGCTTACCATCATCGGAAAACCAAGCGCAACGCGATGATGTACCACGAGGGTGGCGTCATCTATATGTATCTCTGCTATGGGATGCACCACATGTTGAATTTTGTCACCAACGAGGAGGATGTGGCCGACGCCATCCTCATACGGGGAATCTATCCGACTCATGGGGGAGAGCTGATGTTGCAACGGACGGGCAAGACACACCTCTCGCCCGCACTCACGGATGGCCCGGGCAAGGTGAGCAAAGCGCTGGGGCTCACGGTGGCAGACAATGGCACCCCGCTGGGCTCGGAGAAGATATGGGTGGAGGATCGTGGACTGATGGTGGCTGAAGATAATATCCTCATAACACCCCGTATAGGCGTGGATTATGCCAAGGAGGATGCTCTGCTGCCGTATCGGTTTGTGCTAAAAGAGGCTGCTAAAAGGGAATTGTATCCGTGATGAGAGTGTCCGTGAAAAGTGTGTCTGTGGCTAAGTTGCTCGAGTGCATGATAGACTCTAGGGGCCTATGCAGTAATGAGTCCGGGAGGTTTGAGTTCTGCTTCATCAGGGAGAGATTTGTGAGCACTTCCTCCATCATCTTTTCAATCACCTCTTTGTCGCTGATATAATACTCTATGGATGTAACGAACTGATCTTTGGTGATATGATACCGGTCGAAGATTTCCTTGTACGAAGCCCGGATGAGATTGTCCGTCTCGGGGAGGCTCATCGAGTCGAGGGTGGCATACACGAGCGCTTCGGCAATATAGCTGTCGGTCAGCACTTGTACCATGGTTTTCCGGTTGATGAGGTTTTCAGGTTTTTCAGCTACCACCTGTTTCTTGTGACAAGAACTGGTCAGAAGGCTGCAGATTATGATGAATAACAGAGCAGAACGTTTCATGATGATTAGAGCTTAGGGTTTTCTACAGGGGTGAGGCCTATCTTGCGGCCCTCTTCCAGCATTCTGGCGATGGCGGCCTCACGGGTGTTGTCGATTTCACAGTCCAGGATGGCGTTGCTGACAGCATCTTTGATGGTGCCTATTTCACGGCAGGGCTTCAGGCCGAAGGTGTTCATAATGTCTTCGCCAGTGATGGGCGGTCGCCAGTTGCGCATCTTGTCTTTCTCTTCAATGTCGATGAGTTTTTCGCGAACCTTGGCGAAGTTCTGAAAGCAGCGGTGGATCTTGGCGGAGTTTTTGGAGGTGACATCCGCCTCGCAGAGCCGCATCAGATCGTCGATGTCGTCGCCTGCCTCAAAGAGGAGCCTGCGCACCGCGGAGTCGGTGATGATGTCTTCCACCAAAGCGATGGGGCGAAGATGTAACCCGACCAGCTTCTGGACGTATTTCATCTTCTCATTGTTGGGCATGTGCAGCCGATGGAAGATGCGGCTCACCATCTTGGCGCCCACAACCTCGTGGCCATGGAAGGTCCAGCCCACCTGCGGGTCAAAACGTTTGGTGATGGGCTTGGCGATGTCGTGCAACAAGGCAGCCCATACGAGCCATAGGTTGGTGCTGGACATGGCGATGTTGTCCACCACCTCAAGAGTGTGTATATAGTTGTCTTTGTGTCCTTTGCCATTGATGATGTCCACGCCTTTGAGGGCGATGAGCTCGGGAAGGAACTTCTCCAGCAGTCCGCACTCATCCAACATGCGGATGCCGCGGGAGGGGCGGATGCAGAGCAGTATCTTGTTGAACTCCTCCATGATGCGCTCCTGAGAAATGATCTCCAGCCGATAGGCGTTCCGCTGTATGGAGGCGAAGGTCTCCGGATAGATGTCGAAGTTCAGCTGCGTGGCGAAGCGCACGGCGCGCATCATCCGCAAAGGATCGTCGGAGAAGGTCTTGTCAGGATCACAAGGGGTCCGGATGATCTTGTCCTGGATGTCCTGCAGCCCGTTAAAAGGGTCAATCAGCTGGTATCGGTTGGAGCCGTTGAGGGCGATGGCCATGGCGTTGATGGTGAAGTCGCGGCGCAACTGGTCGTCCTCGATGGTGCCGTCTTCCACGATGGGCTTGCGGGAGTCGTGGCGGTAGGACTCTTTGCGAGCCCCCACGAATTCTATGTCGTAGTCGTGGTAGCGGAACTGGGCCGTGCCGAAATTCTTGTATATGTTGACATGCAGATCAGGGGAGATAAGGGCCGCGGTGGCCGTGGCCAAGGCGATGCCGCTGCCGACCGTCACAATGTCGATGTCGGTGTTATGGCGGCGCATGATGATGTCACGTACCACACCGCCCACAGCATAGGCCTCCAGTCCCATGGCGTCGGCAGCCTGGGCGATGAGTGGATAGACAGGATGTTTGAGATATTGCTGATAGTTCATCGTTTACTTGCTATAATGGCCGATTAATACGCCCGACACATTCCAGGCGCTGAAGCTGCCGCCTTCAGGCTCGCCCTGCGGGATGGCGACCGTCAAGGTGTGCGGGCCCGGCTTCAGACCCGTCAAGTTGACATGCACGGGCTGGGTGGCAGTGCCCGGGCACCAGCCGGAACGGGAGTAGTCGGACGATGACATGCCATTCCAGAAGTTGCCGGAGGCCGGATTCGAAGCACGGTAGGTGCCACAATCCTCACGCCATGGCGTGAAACTGTAATAACGCTTTCCATCAATCAAGATGGTGTTCTCCTTGGGCACGAACTCGTCGCCCGTGTCCCAGCCACCATGACCCGTCGTGATGAATCGCAGCTCCAGATGCTCCGCATTCTCTGGAACGGTGAAGGTGACGGTCAGACTGTCAGTGCCGAAGAGACGGCCGTAGTTCTGTCCCGCCATCTCCATCACATTGCAGGTGTTGAAGAGCGGCTCGACAATATATCCCGTCTTGTCGTCAAACTCCCAGGTGTCGCCCTCGGGGTAGGCCTTTAATGTCAGCGACAACTTGTGCCCGCCGCCGTCATAGTTGCCGATGAAAGCCCCGATGTAGACATCGCCGTCCATCAGCGGGAGCAGGTCGCTGACGTCTTGCTTGTAGCGAACCTCATTGGCCCACTCGCGGTCATCCAACGAACGGTATTGGTTGTAGTGGCGCACCCCAAAGGGCGTGAAGAAACGGATCAACTCCACGGGCGGGTCGTAACTGGCCGTCCTGACCATGCCTTGGTAGGCACTTCCTTGCTTGTCGCTGAAGTAGGGGAGTACCTCTACGCTGTCTCTCAAGGCCTGCAACATGGAGATGGCCTTCCGGGCAGGGATGATGAAGATAGAACCCGTACGGTCGTAGGCATCGCCATTGGAATATTCAGTCACCTCGGCGAAGACCTTGTAGTGCTCGGGCAGCCGGTCCATCTTGACGCGCTTCACAATCAGGGTGCCGTTGGCGCAACGGATGACGCTGTCGTATGGGAATGCGGTAGGCTTGGGCAACTTCGGGTTGAAGCATATCTGGGCATCCTCGAAGATGGGACGCGTGATGATCTTGCGTTCCTTCTCAATCTGGTTGAGTTGTCTTGTGGTGACCGACTCTCCCTGTCGTCCCTCCAAGGGAGCGATGTTTTTCATTTTTTTGACAGATTGAAGCCTGGTGATGGCGCTCCCGTTGCGGCGGTACTGAACCAGCACGCCGGGCAGGTCAGAGAATGAACTGGCAGGCGTGGCCCTGAACTTGAGATCTTCGGTGACCCATAACTCGATCTTGTTGGAGAAAAGCACGATGGAGTATTTCTCGCAGTTGTAGCCGTTCACTTTCTCTTTTCCTTCCGATGTGTAATTGCTGTGGCCATCCATCGGATAGGCGGCATAGTAGGTGTGGTCGGGGTATCTCAGCTGGGCGATGATGGAGTCGCCGCCGTTGTCGTGATAGATGATATAGGTCGAAGACTCAGCCATGCCGGGGATCGGGTTGGCTGGCGGTGCTCCGGCCGCGTGAATAAGGATACGGTTCCCCAGTTGGAGCACTTCTGTCAGCGTGGTGTCGCGTCCCCCATCGGTGAAGGATTGGTATAGCAACCGATGTTGTGCCGGCACGAGGGAGACTGTTAAGAATATGCAGAGGGTAAGGATGATTTTTTTCATAAGGATGGTCATATACGATTCAGGCGGCAAAGGTACATAAAAAACGGATATGTACAGGATGGTGCGTGTCTGAAATTTATGTACATTTGCATCCGCAAATGAAAGGACATACGAAACATCATATCTGGCTTCCCCTCCTTGCGGTGTTGTTGCTGCTGACGTCGGCAGGGGCGGTCTTTATCGGGGTGGTGCATATCCCGGCCCGGAGTGTGCTGGTGTGTGTATGCCAGAAGTTCGGTCTCTTTGCCAGTGATCAGCAGCCTGATTTCTATGCACTCACCTTGTGGCAGTTGCGCATTCCCCGCATCGTGATGAGCCTGCTGGCGGGTGCCTCCCTGGCCATCTGCGGTGCAGTCTTCCAGAGCATCTTCCGGAATCCGATCTGCGACCCCTACATCTTGGGTATCTCCTCAGGAGCCTCCTTGGGTGCAGCCATCGCTATCATCATCGGATGGGATACCTTCCTGTTCGGCATTACAGCCTTGGCCCTGGTGACGGCTCTTGTCACCTTGCTCTTTATTGTCGCGGTGGCCCGGATCAAGGGCGGCCACGCCACCCAGACACTCCTGCTGACGGGCATCGCGCTCAACTTCCTCATGTCTGCGGTCATTACCCTCCTGATTGTCGTCAACCAACAGGAGATGCACAAAATCTATTTCTGGACGATGGGCAGCCTCTCTTCGGTTTCCTGGCCCGAAATCGCCATCCTGTTCCCGATGATGCTGATGGCTGTCGTTGTTTTGTTCTATTACGCCAAAGATCTTAATATCATGCAGATGGGCGGGGAGTCGGCTCAGACATTGGGCGTGAATACCCATCGTACCACCATCGTGACGCTGGTCACCTCTTCCGTGTTGGTCGCCGTTATCGTCTCCTTCTGTGGTGTGATCGGCTTTATCGGCTTGATCGTGCCGCATATCGCCCGCCTCTTGTTTGGCAGCAACAACCGTCATCTGTTTGCCTACTCGTTGCTGTTCGGCGCCTTCTTCTTGTTGATTGCCGACACGCTGGCGCGCACCATCGCCGCCCCCGCTGAGCTGCCGGTGGGCAGCATCACCGCACTGGCCGGGGCACCTTACTTTATCTATCTGGTGCTAAGAAAGGGCTTGTGATTTTCCTCGTCGGGATTATTGAAGGATGACTCCTTTTTTCAAGGCCTCATCGTAAAGCTTGTCCACATAGTCGTCCAAAAATTGTTGACGTTGTTGGTTGAGCAGCATCATGCGCACGGCAGCCTGCTCTTGCTCCGTCTCACTGACAGAACGCTGGTTCTTGTAGTTGAGGATGACCAATAGATAGTGATTGTCCCCAACCTCTTTCTCGATGGTCGGATGCGTCTTTACCTTGTCGGGTTCTATGTGGATGGATACCTCCCGCTGGATGTCTTCCAGATAGAGCCATTGCTCGTCATCCAGCATATATTCAACAGAGTCTCCCAGCAGGGCAATCAGGGTGTCTTTCTCATTGACACGCCTTTTTTCGTCGAACAGGATGGACTTGACGGTAGGAAGCAACGGGGATCCTTTGGCTATCTTGACATAGTTGAGCTGGATGATGGGCTTCTTGACAGCATAGCTGTTGTCATAACGTTGGTTGAAGACATCCATTTTCAATTGAAGGGAATCCTCATCCAAGGTCAGGTCTTTGGTGAGCTTGTCGTATAAAGCGTTGATCAGAAGGGAGTTTCTGTATTCATCCATCTTCTTGTCAAAGTTCTTCTCCCGGGCATTCAGAAGCTTCTCCGCCTCATGGAGTAACAATTGCTCCCGAACCCACTGGTTGATGTAGTCGTGGACCATCGTCAGACTGTCTTCGGGAGACAGGCCGGTGGGCATGTTCTTCTGGATTTCAGATTCGTAGAGTTTGTGGTAATAGACTTCCGCCACCAACTTGTCTTTGGATCTGTGACAGGCGGTTAACAGCAGGATGGCTGCCAGTGTGGTGGCTAAAAGTCGATGCATGGGTTAGTGTTTGAGAATGGAAGAGAAGACTTTTTCGTCCACCGTGACGGGATATTTGGCGCGCAACTCCTTGACCCATTGCTGCTCCAGGTAGTCCTGATAGCGGGTAATGACCAGTGCGCGGATTTCGTTCATCGGCTTGTAAGGGGTCTCAGCATTGGGATCATCGTTGGGGAAGTTGATCTTGATTTGCTCATAGAATTTTTCCAGACCTACGCTGTCCTGGATGGCGGCACCCCATACTTTCTGTGTGTTGATTTCATAAAGCAGGATACCATCGTGGAACTCTTTGACCAGGTCTCTGAATTCAGGATATTTTTCTTGCAGATGTTTTCTTTCGTACGTCAAGATCTGCTCGCTGACGAAGTTGGGGTAGAGTTGATTCAGGAAGTCGGTCACAGTGCCATTGAGCTTGACGCCTTGGAAGCGGGAGACATACTTGGCGAAATCTTGGACGCTCACCTGTTGGTCTGCAAAAGTGAAAATAGGTTTCAGTTTTTCGATGCCCTTGATGGAGGGGATGTCCTGTGTGGATTGGAAGGAGTTCTCGTCAAGGTTCTTGGCAAAGAATTTGAAGGCTTTGGCCTTGCCGCTCTCGTTGTAGTTGTACTCTTTTTTAAGACGTTCCACGAGTGCTTCTTTGCTCTTCTGGGAGCGGCTGTCACGGGCGATACGTTGTTTGAGCATGTAACGGCTCTCCTCGTTGACGGTGGCTCTGGAGATGGAGTCGCAGCGGAGATAGTGCCATCCGAGTGTCGTCGGAACAGCGGCAGTCATCTGGCCGGGTCTGGCATGAATGGCAGCAGCCACATAGTTGCCGGGGCGACGGCTGGGAGTGAACGGCTCCATGCGGCCTCCTTTGTCTTTGGTGGCCTTGTCGTCAGAATAAAGCTTTGCCAAGGTGTCGAAGGGTACTCCCTGGTTGTAGGCAGCTTGGATCTCATTCATCCGCTCCAGGATCTCAGGCTTCACGTTGCCGCTCAAAGCGGTGGTGTCTGCGATGAATATCTGGGAGAGCCATATCTTGCCGATGGCCGGGATTCTGTCCTGCACATAGACAATGTGATAGCCGAACTGGGTGCGGAAAGGCATGGAGACACTGCCTACCGGCGTGTTGAAGGCTGCCGACTCAAAGGGATAGATCATCTCAAAGATGGAGAAATACCCCAACTCGCCCTTGTTGCCATAATGACGGGTGTGGTTCTGCGGGTTCACATACTCGCGGGCGGACTCATCCTCCGAATAGAGCGCTGCTGCCTCGTTGAAGTTCAGACCGTTCATGATCTGGTCGCGGATACCCAATATCTTATGATAGGCTGCCAACGTGTCTTTCGGAGAGGCAGAAGGGTTGCAACGAATCAGAATGTGCGAGGCGCGAACCTGACTCTTCGAACGCTCAAACGCCTCCTCGATGAGTTCGTCACTTACCTGGTTGTCCACCAAATAAGGTTGGGCAGACTGTGTCTCGTAGGAGCCCAACTCGGCAATGAAGTTGGCGGCCGTATCCAATTTCATGGCTTCCGCCTCCTGCACCTTCAGCCGGTAGTTGATAAAAAGCTCCCGATATTCACGCAGGTCATTCTCCGTAGCCTCACTCAACATGTTGTTCTTTTGATAGGCTTTGACAAAATCCTGGACCGTGATGGTCTCATTGCCGATGGTCATCAATACACGGTTGTCATCTTGAGCATAAACAGCCATCAGGCCGAAACATAAGGCAAATAAAGCAGCAATTCGTTTCATTGTATTTTTTGTAATTAAGTATAAATCAAACTTTTTTGTAAAAAAAATGACTTTAAAATTGAGTCAGCAAATATATAAAAATCTTTCTTGTTCATGAGTGATGATGTAGAAGATTTAAGGCGTCTGAAGAATCGTTTAAAAGGTTACCCGAAAGGAGATCCGTACGCCGTTTTTGCTCCATCCTTTCAGGTCTTTGGCGTAGGTGATACGGCGAACATAGTCGATGCGTATAAACTGAAGGATATTTTCAATGCCGGCCGTGATTTCCATGTAAGGCAGCTTGCCCAATTGCCCGCATCCGTCTGGCAGAAGATACAGTCCTGGCGTGCTGGCGCTGGGGATGTTTTTGGGCGAGAGTCCGCCATAGATGCCGCTGAAGGACAATACCTCTCTGAACCTCAGGCGGTTCCAAAGCGGGATGCGGTTGAAGATCCATCCTTTCAGGTAATAGGTGGCATAGAGCCCCACATATTTGTCCAGGATGAACTCCATCGGTTTCATCAGACAGAAGGTGTTGGGGGAGAGGAATATCGACTGGTTGGTGGACGGGATGTACAGCTTGGGGAATGGTGTCGCATTCCAGATGATGCCCGCCTGAAGGGTGGCGTCGATATGGCCGAAGGCGGATAGCCAGAATCTTTTCTCGATGGAAAAATCGGTCCGATGATACCAGGTCCGGCTATCCAGCAGTCCCGAGGTGTGGGTCAGTCGCATCACCGGTGCGTTTTTGGAGAGCTTGAGGAGATTGTCTTTGCCCGACTGGTTGTTGAAGAGCCGCTCGCCCGGAGCCCAACGGAACTGCACGCGCCACTCCAGGTTGTGGAAAGCACTGACCCGGGAGATGGTCCCGTCCGGATTGATGCGCCAGTAGGCCAGGGTGCCTGTGGCCTCATTGTTCTCGTACTGCACCCATGTGTCCAGACTGAGCCGGAAGGGCCACTCCCGCTCATAGCGGAGCTTGATGCGCTGTACATACTGGGCTGAAAGGGAAGGGTCTCCAGTCGTGTACGACATCAGGAAGTTGTCGCGATCCATGTAGCCATAACTTTGCCCAGGCATCTCAATGTCATACTGAGTGGTGAAATAGAGGGCATGATGCAGGTGCTCGTTGATGTGCCGCTCTTTTTTTACAAAACTGTATGCCAGGGTGGCCTTGTATTTGAGTCGCTGATCCAGACACCCGTAGGCAAGATACCAGTTGAGAAACAACCGCTCATGTGCCTTGGCGGTAGTCATGCCCCCGAACCGCAAACGTACGCCCTCCGTAGGGTTGTAACTGACAAGATCATAGATGGTGCCGATGTCAAAGCCACTCTGTTTCCGGTCCTTGGCTGTGGCGATGTATCCGGTGGATAGAATCTCGGCCGTCTTCTCCAGCACTTTGAAGATGGGCGTCCGACGCAATTCCGTCGAGATGCTGTCCATGAACGACTCTTTGGTTGACAAGGGTAGGGGCCTCATCTTTTTCCATTGCCAATTCTTGTACTTCGTGTTGGGCGCATCAACCTCACCTCCCGTCAGCGCTGCGCTGATGGAGTCAGGCATGGTGGCCCCGAGCTCGTATTGGTACCACAGGGTGTTCTGCCGGATATGTATTTGCCGCATCTTCTTCAGCTTGGTAAGAGACAATGCTGCGGTGGTCTGAGCCGTGTGAGGGGCCCATAAACCATTATCTAGCTTCTGAAACTCCTGTGTTAAACGTAACTGTCGGACAAAGTTCATGTTGATGTTGACCGGCACATTGATAGCATATTGTTTTAATGCATAAGTGCTGTCATTGACAATGTACAATCGCCCGGAAAATCCAAAGGTGCGGCTGTTCACAGGCGAGAAGGAGAGCTCAATGCAGGAGATACCATCCAACTCAAGGGTGTCCGTGATATAATAATGATAATACAAGGTAGCCAAAGATGAGGAGAGTGGACTTACGAACTTGTTGAGCATCAATTCAATGTCGTTGTCAAAGATGTTAACCCCCTGGAAGATCTCTTCCAGGTTGGCGCCAAGCCCTTCCTCGTCCAACACCTCGTCAACACCTTGCATCCGTCTGGCTGTCACATAGTTGATACTTCTTTGGGGCGACTTCTGATAATAGAGGTCGGAGAGCGTCTCCCGAAGCGAGAGTGTCAGCACCGGCACACTGTCTTGAGGGATGGTGTCGATATACTTTTCCAAAAAAGAGAACTGTTGTCGGATGCTGTTCTTTTGGAAGTCTACATCAAAACGTCCGAAGGTCATCACCATCTTCTTGTAGCACTGTGCTTTGTAATATTCTGCCGCCTCGATGCGGTATAGATTTTTGTTCTCGATCACCTTTTCAACCAGTTCAACGGCAGGATTCCCTTTGCGGACGTACTTGGGCTTTTTCTTTTTGCTGATCACCACCTCTTGCAAGGGCTGGGAGGTGCTGATGAGGAAATTACGTTGCCGTTGCTTTTTATTGATGATGACCGTGTCAGGATCATAGAAGAAATATCGGACGATTAGGGTGTCGGTATTGGAAAAGGGAAGCCGGTAGGAGCCGTCATTGCCCGTGTAGGTGCCCACGGACGTGTTGAGCCATTGAAGTTGTGCCAGATAAACAGTCACGGTATCCCCTTTGTCGTCGATGGTGAACACCTTTCCTGCCAACGTCTGGGCCGATAGCTGCGCGAAAAAGAGCAGCTGGAGAAGCAGACAGCAAGAGAGGCCTTTCAGCCATCTCAGTTTCTTATGGGTGTAGGATGATACTATCTTCTTCATCAGACAACTTTTACCGCGATAGTAGAAAACGTGATACCTATTATTTTATTATAGGGGTTTGCAAAAAAAAAAGCGGACATCGGGAAGACGTTTTCAATAACATTGTCCACAAAAATTACTTGGGTGCCGCTTTTGAGGGCAAGCCAGCTGGTGGGCACGGGCAGTGTCAAAGACCTCACAGACAGCATCTGGACGTACGGTATCAGCCATCCAGACGGTTTTACCTTGGACATCAACACGATGACAGAGCCGGTGGATGGGTTGTCGGAGGGGCGAGAGGTGCGACTGGACACTCAACATAGGTCACCCGATTGGGATTATCAATACGAATACTGGTCTTTTATCCCAGCCAAAATGAGAGCAGAGTACCTGTATGACCGGATGAACAAAATGTGTCCGAACAGTGTCGTGGCAGTGCATATCCGGTATGAGTTGTTGAAGGAGTGGGAGGAAATTCCGAATCAGACACCCTATAAGGTCTTGATGATTTGTCGGAAACATTGATAAGGTACGGCTTTCGTCGTCGATAGTGGTGTAAAGCAAAAAAAGCAGCAAAACTTGCTGCTTTTTTTCTTTCGGGCGGCAGGTCGGATTCGAACCGACGATTAGAGGTATCGCCAATTTTACCTG
>JAFYEU010000124.1 GCA_017544105.1 Bacteroidales bacterium | reverse complement strand
CCTCGGCGAGGTGTGCGACGGTATCTGCGCCTATATCGACAATAAAGAGATCTCCATTCCGGAACTGATGCATTATATCAAAGCCCCCGACTTCCCGTCAGGCTGTGAAATCTATGGCTATCAAGGCGTCCAGGAGGCTTTCCTCACCGGCCGCGGCCGTATCGTCATGCGCGGTCACGCCGAAATTGAGGTGGACAAACTCAAAAACCGTATCGTCGTCACCTCTCTGCCCTATATGGTCAACCCCTCCGATATGATCCGCCATACCGTTGAACTGGTCAAAGAAGATAAGATCGCCGGTATCACCAATATCGAAAACCTGACCAACAAACGCAACGGCACCCGGATTGTGTATGATCTCAAACGCGAGGTGGTGCCCGAGGTGATCCTCAACAAGTTGTACCAGATGACCGCCTTGCAGTCGTCCTTCAGCGTGAACAATGTCGCCCTCGTCAACGGCCGACCCATGACGCTGAACCTCAAGGATATGATTGTGGAGTACGTGAAACACCGTCATCAGGTGGTGATCCGCCGTGCCCAATTCGACCTCAAGAAGGCCGAGGCCCGCGCCCACCTGCTGGAAGGATTCCTCAAGGCCCTGGACATTATCGACGAGGTGATCGCCCTCATCCGCGCCTCCCAGACGGTTCAGGAAGCCCAAGAAGGCCTCATGAACAAATGGGGTTTCACCGACCTGCAAGCGAAAGCCATCGTGGAGATGCGCCTCCGCCAACTGACCGGCCTCGAAAGAGAGAAACTCCAGAACGAGTACGACGAACTCGTCAAACGCATCGCCTACCTCAAAGACGTGCTCGCTGACGAGAATCTTCGTATGCAAATTATCAAGGATGAGCTGCAGGATATCAAACACCGCTATGGCGACCCCCGCCGTTCTCCGATCCAATACGCTTCTTCCGAATTCCGCGTGGAAGATACCATCCCCGATGAAGAGGTGGTCATCACCATCTCCCATCTCGGATACATCAAACGGACACCACTGGCCGAATACAAGGTCCAGAACCGCGGCGGAAAAGGCTCCCGTGGCGGCAGCTCTCGCGATGAGGACTTCATCGAGCACCTCTACATGGCTACGAACCATAACTACCTCTTATTCTTTACAGAGAAAGGTAAGTGCTTCTGGCTGCGTGTGTTCGAGATACCCGAGGGCATCAAGACCTCCAAAGGCCGCGCCGTGCAGAACATCCTCCAGATAGAGGAGGACGACAAGATCGCCTCTATCATCAATCTGAAGAGCGTGACCGAGGAAGAGTACATCAAGAACCACTTCGTCATCCTCTGTACCGAAAAAGGCGTGATCAAGAAGACTACTATCGAGGCCTATTCCCATCCGCGCAAGAAAGGTATCATCGCCATCAATGTGCGCGAAGGCGACCGCCTCATCGCTGCCCGTCTTACCGACGGCAACACCGATGTGATGTTGGCACTCTTCTCAGGTCGTGCCATCCGCTTCAAGGAGAATGAAGAACTCCGCGCCCTGGGCCGTACCGCTTCCGGTGTCCGCGGCATCACCCTCGACAATGACGATGACAAGATCGTGGGCGTGCTCTGTATCGAGGATAACCGCAAGAATGTCCTCATCGTCTCCCAAAACGGCTTCGGCAAACGATCCCTCCTGGAAGACTACCGTATCACCCACCGCGGTGGCAAGGGCATCAGCACCATCAAGATTACCGAGAAAACGGGTAATCTGATTGCCATGAAGGATGTCACCGATGAAGATGACTTGATGATCATCAACCGCTCGGGTATCGCTATCCGCCTGCACGTGGACACCCTCCGCATACTTGGCCGTAATACACAGGGCGTCAAATTGATAGATCTACGCAAGAATGATGTCATCGCCGCGGTCTGCGTGGTGCCTCGCCAAGACGAGGAGGATGAGTACGAAGAGGGCGCCCCTGTTGAAAACGCTCCCGAGACACCGGATGCCCCGTTAAACGAAAACGACACCAACGAATCTAACGCATAATTTTTTCTCGCTATGAAAAAAATCCTGTTCGTATTGACCATCCTGTTGTGCCTTCAAGGCTTGTCGGCACAGAAACCCTCTCTGACGAAGGCCTATAATTTCTTTTATGACAAGAATTTTGTGAAAGCCAAAGAGATGATTGACCTTTGCGCACAGGATGAAAAACTCGCTGGAAAGGCTCAGACATGGCTTTACAAAGGCAACATCTGCTATTTCTTAGCTAACGAAGAGTATAGCGCCAAACAGCAGAATGCCTCGTTCGTCATCGAGCACCCGGATGCTCCCGTGGAGGCGTATGCTGCCTTCCGGAAATCTCTTGAGTTGAACCCCAATGCAGAAGCTATGGATATGTTCTCCGCAAAAGAAGCGATGAAGCAATTGTATCCCCTGCTGCTTGTAAGAGGCGTTGACCAACTGATAGACAAGGATTATGCTGCCGCCGAAAAAACACTGGCCATGAGCATGGAGTCCTACGAGATGGATAAGCCACAGTATCCGATGCATGGCGAGATATACTACTATTATGCCTATACGCTGGAAATGATGGATAAGGCTGCCCAAGCCACTGCCTATTATCAAAAGGCCTTGGACGATGGCTCCCAGAATCCTTATGTCTTTGCCCGGTTGATGGAACTATATAAGAATCAGCAGGATAAAGCCGCGGCCGGAGCTCTGGTGCAGAAGGCTAAGGCTACGATCCCTCAGGAGATGAGCACCCGTCTGGCCGAAATAGACTACCTCTACTGGATTGGTGACAGCGTGAAGGCCCGTCAGAATCTGCATGCGATTAACACCGCCGACCTCTCCAATGCGGATGATATGGTCAATTTGGCTAATTTCTACATCAAGGAGAAAAACTACGATTTGGCCACTCCGCTGCTTGAACGAGCCAACCGCCTCTCTCCGGATAACTTTGTGGTCCTCTACAACCTGGGCGTATGCAAATACTGTCTGCACGAGAAAGCTTTTGAGTCTTACAACAATCTGCTGCTGGACCCATCAGCCACCTCCCAAAAAGAGCATTACAAGCAGATCTCTGACCAAATGCTGCAAGAGTCCGCACTTTATTTTGAACAGGCGCGTAAACTTAACCCTACCGATCTGAGTCTATTGAATACGTTGCGCTCTATATATGTGCAACAGCAGTCACCTAAGGCAGATGAGATTGGTAATATTATTAAGTCATTGGAAAATAGATAATTATTAATAACTTTAAAAAACCACAAGACAATGAAAAAGTTAATGTTAATCCTTTTAGGCATTTTCTTAAGCACCTCCCTGTTCGGCCAATCCTGCCTGGACGATGTTTGGCAGTGCCTTAAAAACGAGCAAGCCCCTAAAGCCAAGAAGTTCTTGGAGGAGTGCATGAAGAGCAATCCGGACAATGCTCAAGTTTGGCTGATGAAAGGTAATGTTTATTACCGTCTTTATGAGTCGGATATGAAGAAACTCAATGCGGATCCCGCCTACAAATTGCGTTATCCGAATGCCCCTATTGAGGCCAATGAGGCTTTCCTCCAGGCACTGAAACTGGATCCGAAAGTGGAACCGAAAGCTGGTATGATGGGTGCCAATCTGGGACAACGTGCACTGGCTATCCCTATTTACGAGATGGGTGGTGTGGCAAAGTCTGCAGGGAAATATGCAGAGGCTATACAATATTATAAAATTGCTGCCCACAACTTCGAGTTAGGTGAAGAATCGCAGAATGCTGCCATTACCTACTATGAGGCTGCCGTATGCTACATGTTCCTGAAAGATGCCCAGAATGAGAAACTGATGCTGGAAAAAGCCATCAATAACGGATTCACCATGGCTGAGGCCTACTCCGAGTTGTATTACCTCTATGCTGCCGAAAACGATACGGCAAAATGCGAGAGCATCTTGAAAAAAGGTATGGAAACCCTCAAACCGGAAGCTCAGATCCAACTCGCCGAAGCTCGTATGAACTACTACTCTATGGTGGGCGACAATGAGCACCTCGTGGCCCTGGTGGATGAAGTGCTGGCTCATATCAAAGCCAATCCTTCCGCCAAGAAGGAGGCTGATAACGAGATGATCGGCATCTGCGCCAACTACCTCAACAACTGCAAAGCTTATGACAAGGCAGAGTCAGTTCTGAAGGAAGCATTGGCATCTGATCCTAAAAACTTCAAGTTCCTCAGTCAGATGGGTTATCGTTACTACGAAGAGATGCATGACTATATGGATAAGGTGAAAGACTTGCAGAACCAGAAACGCTGGAACGATGCCAACACCATCAATCTGAGCCCTGAGTTCAAACAAGTGAAGGAGACGGCTCATGAGTGGTGCCAGAGAGCTTACGAAGCCTATTCTGATGATCTGGACAACAACAAGCGTCTCCGCGAGTTGAAGGTCCTCCTGCAGAAGGAAATTCCTCAGGAGTTGAACGACAAGATCAACGCGCACATCAAACAAGACTAACTGCCCATAGGGCATTTGACAAAATAAGCCGTTTTTTTTCAAAAGCGGCTTATTTTATGTTATAAAATGTATTTTTGCATCATTAATCATTAAATAGAAAATCTTATGAAAAAACTTTGGTTACAGTGTCTTTGCTTGGCGGTAGCGTGTCTCTTTACCGTCCCGACAGAAGCTCAGAATTACCACAAGGAGACCTATCAGAACGACCCGATGAATGTCATTCATTACACGTTGGATAATGGTCTCCAGGTCTTCATGTCTGTGAACAAGGATGTGCCACGCATCCAGACCTACATCGCAGTGCGTGTGGGTAGTAAGAACGATCCCGCCGAGTCGACGGGCCTTTCCCACTACTTGGAGCACCTGATGTTCAAGGGTACAACTCATTTCGGCACCCTCGATTGGGCTAAAGAACAAGAGCAGCTGAAGAAAATCGAAGCACTCTATGAGGTCTACAACCATACTACAGACCCTGCCCAGCGCAAAGCCATCTATCATCAGATCGACTCCGTCTCCTACGAGGCATCCAAATATGCCATCCCCAACGAGTACGACAAGATGATGTCCATGATTGGTGCCCAAGGTACCAACGCTTTTACCTCCAATGACATGACAGTATATCAGGAGGATATCCCGAGTAATGAGCTGGAACGCTGGCTCAAGATTGAAGGCGAGCGCTTTGCCAACCCGGTCTTCCGTCTTTTCCATACCGAGTTGGAAGCAGTCTATGAGGAGAAAAACATGAATATGGCCAACGACAGCCGTACTGCGTATGAGAAGATGAATGAAGCGCTCTTCCCACACCATCCTTATGGCACACAGACCACCATCGGTACGATCGAACACCTCAAAAACCCATCCCTGACCAACATCAACAAGCACTTCAACACCTACTATGTGCCGAACAACTATTGTATCGCGATGTCGGGTGACTTTGATCCGGAGCAAGCAATCAAGTTGATAGATAAATATTTTGGAAAAATCCAGCCCAAGTATATCCCGGATTTCACCTATGTGCATGAGAAACCCATCCGTGAGGTGAAGGTGGTGGATGTCTATGGCTTGGAACCTGAGAATGTACAGATTGGCTTCCGCATTGACGCCGGTACCGGTTCCCGTGATGTGCTCCTCGCCGAAATGGCCGACGCCGTGTTGATGAACGGTTCCTGCGGTATCATCGACGAGAACATCAACCAGAAGCAACTGGCCCAGTATGCCGCTTCCGGAGTGAATGACCTCAACGACTACTCCTATTTCCGCTTGACGGGCAAACCCAAACAGGGCCAGACACTGGAGCAACTGAAAGATCTCTTGCTGGAACAAATCGAGATTCTGAAGTCCGGCAACTGGGATGCCGACCTGCTCACGGCCGCCATCAACAACCGAAAACTCAGCGATATGACCTCTTTGGAGAGCAATACCAACCGCGCCATGGCGATGGCCTTTGCCTATCTCTCTCACCAGAGCTGGCAGGATGTGGTCAATGAAACCGAGAATATGAGCATGGTGACCAAGGAGGATGTGGTTGACTTCGCAAGACGTATCTTCAAGAACAACAATTATGTGGTTGTCTATAAACACCAAGGTGAGCAACGTGATGTGCAGAAGGTGGACAAGCCCGAAATCACACCTGTGGTGATGAATCGCGACGTTGAGAGCCCCTTCTTGAAAGAGGTCAAAGATATGAAGGTGAAACCCATTGAGCCTGTTTTTGTGGATTTCAACAAAGATATGCAGAAGGGCAAAGCCAATGGCAACGAGATTCTCTATGTGAAGAATACCGATAACGGACGTTTCAACTTGATATATCGTTACAACTACGGCAGGTTTTATGACAAGAAAGCCGGTGTCACGGGCGGATTTATCGATCAATTGGAGAGCGAGAACCGCACGCTCAGCCAGATTAACCGGGAAATGTATGACCTGGCTTGCAGCTACTACATCAGCTTCGGTGATAAATATGCCAATGTTTCTATCTCCGGTCTGAGCGAAAATATGGAAAAGGCCATGGCCATCGTGGAGGACATTCTCAATCACCCGAAGATCTCCGAGGAGTCTGTGAGTAATTCTATCCGGGATGTGCTGCAGTCTCGTCAGGATGCCAAATCCCGCCAGAACAATATCTTCCAACGGATGTTAAGCTATGCTTCCTATGGCAAGGACAATATCCGTAGATATTTTGTGAACAACGATGAGGTGCAGAAAATCAAAGCGCAGGATGTCATCAACCAGATCAAGACGATGACTTCTCAACCGCAGCGTATCCTCTATTATGGTGACATGAGTCTTAACGACTTGCAGAAGGTTGTTGCCGATAAGCACAGTGTGCATCCAGCTAAGAAACCGATGAAGATGGGTCCTGACTTTGATCGTTTGGCTACGAAGGATAGTAAGGTCTATTTTGCCCACTATGATGCTAAACAGTCCCTGTGTCGCCAGTTGAGTACCTCCGTGCCTGCCAACTGGGCTATGAGTCCTCAAGTTGAGATGTACAACGAATACTTCGGCGGCAGCATGAACTCTATCGTCTTCCAGGAGATCCGTGAAAAACGTTCTCTCGCATATTCCGCTGCTGCCTATTATGTGGAGCCGAGAGAGAAAGGCAAATGTAACTACAATATGACCCATATCGGCACGCAGAACGATAAGCTGATTGATGCAATGGAGGCCTTCAACGATCTGCTCGACAATATGCCGGTTTCGGAACTCAATTTCGACTTGGCCAAAACTGCTTTGATTTCCAATTACCGTACGGCTCGTACCCGCAAGATGAGCATCATCAACGAGTATCTCACCTGCGAGGAGATGGGTCTGAAAGCTTCCCCCGACAAGGCCAATTATGCGGCTATTCAAAAGATGACCTTGAACGATGTGGTGAACTTCAACAAGAGCTACATCAAAGGCCAGAAGAGAGTGGTGGTCGTCCTTGGCAATAAAGATGAAGTGAACTTGAAGGCTTTGGAGAAATACGGCAAGGTGACAACGTTGTCGTTGGAGGAAATCTTCGGATACTAATATCTATATAGGCCTTAAGGGCCGGAACCCCGCTCTTTGGGAACGGGAATGCAGCAGGCGGCGGTTGATTCAACCGCCGCCTGCTATTGTGTTGTCTGTTTACAAAACCGTGATGCTTCCCTTGAATAGATACGGCCGGCCGTTGTGGTCTGTGCAACGGATGACATAGTTATAAACGGTGTTGGTCATAATTCTCCCGTTATGGGAGCCATCCCATTCGAAATATTTGTCTTGTGAGAAAAAGACGGATCCTCCCCATCGGTCGTAAATGCTGATAGAGAAGTCCACAATCTGGCTTCGGAAGAAATCCGTGAGCGAGAGCCAATCGTTGAGTCCATCGCCATTGCTGGGGGTGATGGCGTTAGGAAGGTTCAGCATCAGGGGACAGTAGGGGACCAGAATTCTGCGGATACTTTCACAGGCGATGTTGGAGGCCGTCAGTGTATAGTAACCGCTGGTGGATACCTCTATTGCAGAGGCGGTCTCACCCGTATTCCAGAGATAATTGTCAAAGTTGAGTCCCTCTGCGATGAGGGTGGTCTCATGATTGGTGCAGAAATCCGGATTTGTGGAAGTGACGAGCAGGGAAGTGTCGATGACTGTCAAGTGCAGACTGACGGCACTATCGCACTCATGGGACGAAGTGAAGATGTGGTAGTAGTCGCCAGTCTCGTCAAAGATCTCCCCATGCCATAGATAATGCCCGCAAACGGTCTCCCATACTTCTTTTTCTTCCGGGAAACCGATAGAGAGAT
Organism: Bacteroidales bacterium; assembly: GCA_017544105.1. Taxonomy (GTDB): domain Bacteria; phylum Bacteroidota; class Bacteroidia; order Bacteroidales; family WCHB1-69; genus F23-D06. The sequence continues at coordinate 4,549 of JAFYEU010000124.1, read as the reverse complement.
GCAAGGTTAGCGTGCTGTCGCATCCTTTAGCAGTGGTGTAGTGCCTCTCGTAATCGCCGCTTTCGGTATAGGTTTCACCTTGCCACTCATAATGCTGGCAGGCGAATTTCTGATAGTGCTCGTGATAGGTCGGGAGGATGTCCAAATTCAGATGGATGATGCTGTCGCAGCCCAGGGCGTTGGTGAGGGTTCTGGAGGTGGTGTACTCTTGAAGTCCTGCCAAAGTGGCGGCGGAAATGTCGAAGCCGTGTCCATGGTAGGGCTCGCCCGCGCAGATCTCATCCGTCAGCAGTGTCTCGCTAGGATCCGCCAAAATCACTGACAAGGTGTCGCTGCCCGCACAGAGTACTTGGCCGTTTTGCATGATTCGTGCCGAGAGCACATAGTCGCCCGGTTCTGAGACGGTCAGGATGGACCCGCTAGTGCCATTGCCCCATACATAGTTGTACTGGTTGTTGGGACTGTTTGGCGACAAGGAGAGGGTTTGCCCGTTGCAGATATAGCGGTTTTCCCCTAGATCCACTTCCGGGATGGCATGGACCTGCAGGGTAAAGTTGGTGTCATAAACGCACCCGAAGTCGTCTACGATGTGCAGCGTGTAAACTTGATGCCCTGGAGCACTGGTGAAGATGGTGTTCCCATTGGTCCCGTTTCCCGTGAAGTAGATGGAGTCAATGCCAACGGTGTAGTTCCAGTTTTGGGGCAAAAGCTCAGGGTCGAGCGCCAATTCCCACTCCACAATATAGCCGTTGTCCTCGCTTTCCAAATCCTGTACTTGGATGTACCAGTTGCCATTGAGAGGACATCCGATTAGCGAGGAGAAGTTCTGATAGGGATGGTATATATGGGTCATGTTGGCGACGTTGGATGAATCCACGCTGGGGTGGTATGTGCCCACGTCCCAGTGCGGGTTGTACTGGCTGTGAATGTTGGCATCGTTGTATAAGACGCCATTGGCAGGAGCATAGATGTAGCCTAAATTGTTGTTGTTGGACCATACATAGTTCCAGGGCTCGCCCATGGGGTTGATGTTGGGATTGCAAGTGCCTTCATCCGGTCGGTAGGCGATGCCGAGGTTGATGCGGTACATGCCAATCGACCAGTCGGAAGAATAGTTGGGATGGGGCAGGATGGTGGCATTCTGGCCGTTGGGGCAGTAGATTTTCACATATAGATCTTCAATGGCGGAGTGTTCCATCTTGATGCGTACATATAACAGGTCGTTGGCATTGGAGATGGAGGCTCCATTGGCAAAGTCGGTGAAGGTCACATTAGAGCGATAGTAGGTTCCGTAAGGCGGGCAGCTGATGCCGTCGGGTAGAAATACGGTGTCATGGATGATTAAGGAGGTCTGTTGCGTGAAATGCACCTCCTGTAGCTGGAATTGGTTGGAGTTGGGGTAGCCTATGCTGGGCGTGATAGATTGACCGACACATAGTTGCGGTAGGTTGTGAATGGTCTGTAAAGGGTTCTTGGAGGTGCGCAAACGGAAGGCGATGGGTTGGGCTGCCGGACAGGCAATGGCATCCGTGGCGATGATGGAGATGTCGTAGCCGTGCGCATCTTCAAAGGGATAATCCAAGCTGGTAAGCCCGGGAGCGGATAGGGTAGTGTCGGTGCCGATCACCCAGGTGAAAAGGGTGGTGGCGTCCTGCTGGGTGTAGCCATTGGCTTGGTTGTTGGGATAGAGCCCCTTGACTCCAATATGGGCTTGCTCTCCAGGACAAAGGTCCAGATAATAATATTGGTCATCGGGGTGCAACACCGGCAGATGGGAACACATAGCCGTGTCCAGCACAATTTGGAACGGCTGGCATTGGGGCACGCACGTGGCGTGTATCTTGAAGCCCGCCCCATGGTTCAGTCCCAGGAAAGTGGTGAAGCTGGAGGTGCGGAAACGGATGGTCATCGCGCCTGTCGGGTTGTCCTGACTGGAACTGTAGGTCTGCAGGAGGTTCCCTTGGTTGCTGTTGTTGAGCCAAACCATGGGAGTGCCAGTGGCGGAGGGACCGTCGTAGATGAAAAGGGTGTCGTTGTGGTGGATGTCAATGCTGATGATGTTCAGGGAGATCCCGCCTTGGTTGGCAGCAGGGTAGATGGTGAGCGTCTGGTTGAGGTTGGGCCCATAGTGGTTGCTGGCCCCACCGTTGTCGTACACGAAGTAGTTACAGCCTTGTACCGAAGTCTGCGAACCCAAGTTGACAGAGGTCTGGGCCGAAACGACAGAAACCAAGAGGATGAAGGTGGAGATAATATAGATAAACTTGCTGCTCATTACGAAAAGGGTGCAAAGATATAAAAAAAGGAATTATTATTTTGTGCCGTGATTAATTTTCAGATTTATCGTCAGATATCTGCTATTTTTTTGCATTTTTGCAAATTGTTATTTTTGGAAAAAATTGTTTCTATGTATTTGAATGACAATCTGAAGCCGCACTACGAGACCGATCCCTATTCGGCTCTTGAAGCACAGCGACTGGCGCAATTTTATACGTTTGGTCCTATGATGTTCCAGGTTGCCCGACTGATGGTCAAATGGGGCATCTTGGAGATGCTTGGAGAGTCTCCTTCCACGGAAAAAGAGGTGGCCGAAAAGGCGGGGATTTCCCAGTATGCTGCCAAGTGCCTGCTGGAGTCTTCGCTGACGATGCATCTGGTGACAGTGGATACCACGTCCAATCGCTATTCGCTTGCCAAAGTAGGATGGTTCCTCCTGCACGACAAATCCACCCGTGTCAATATGGATTTCAACCAAGATGTGGTGTATCAGGGGATGTTCTATCTGGAGGAAGCTTTCCGTACCGGCCAGCCGGCAGGACTGAAGACGCTCGGTGACTGGCCGACGGTCTATGAAGGTCTCTCCTCCTTGCCGGAACCTGCTTCTTCCAGCTGGTTCGCCTTTGACCATTTTTACAGCGATACGGCTTTTGATACTGCGCTGAAAGTTGTCTTCTCCAAGCCTGTCCGTCATCTGATGGATATCGGCGGCAATACCGGTCGCTGGGCGATGCAATGTGTCCAACATGACCCCAAGGTGCAAGTCACCGTGGTGGATCTCCCCCAGCAGTTGGAACTGATGCGTGAGCAGACAAAGGGTAAATACGGAGCCGACAGGATTGACGGATTCGCCACCGATGTGCTGAAACCCAACTTCCCATTGCCAACCCATCGTGCCTATGATGCCATCTGGATGAGCCAGTTTCTGGATTGTTTCAGCGAGGAGCAGATCTCCCGTATCCTCAACCGCGTCGCTGAGGTGATGACGCCCGACACCCGTCTCTATATCATGGAGACCTTCTGGGATCGGCAGAAGTTCGAGACAGCCGCATTCTGCCTTGTGATGACCAGCCTCTATTTCACCACCATCGCCAATGGCAATAGCAAGATGTATCATTCCGACGATATGATCACGCTTGTTGAAAATGCCGGCATGGAGGTGGAACGATCCGAGGATATGATTGGTCTGGGGCACACTATTCTGGTATGCCGAAAAAAATCATGATGAGTGGGCGTGTGGGCAAGTCGGACTTGTTTTTTTTTATATTTTTGCAACTTTAATGAAAGTCATGTGCAGGTTGTAAGGGATGACTGCACGGAATGTGATATAAGGTATTTTCATCCTTTGTGTTAAGTGCTTTTATAGAAAGATGAATAGAAGTGAAATAGAAGAAAAAGTGAATGCTTTTTTGGTAGAAGAGTTAGAAATTGAGGAGGAAAAGTTGGTGCCGGAAGCGTTGTTGAAGGAACAACTGGGCATCGACAGCTTGGATTTTGTAGATATTGTGGTTATCGTGGAAAAACTGTTTGGGTTTAAAATCAAGCCGGAGGATATGAAGAATGTGAAAACCCTTTCCCAGTTTTACGATTATATCGCATCCAAGGTGGCATAATCTCCAGTACTATGGCGGCTGAGCGGGCTTGGCAGGGCACTACTGACGGTAACTCGTGGATGCACCGGAACCTCATTCGGATTATGAGGGTTGTTCCGTTGCGGCTTATGTACGGCTTTGTCGCTCTGTTTGTGGTTCCCTTCTATTTCGTTTTTTCCAAGGGCTTTCGTCCCACCTATCGTTTTTTTCATCAAAGGCTTGGCTATTCCTCTGTGAAGTCTTTCTTCGCGACCTATTGCAACTTCTGTCGCTTCTCTCAGGTTATCCTGGATCGATTCTACTGCTATGCGGGCGGCAAGTTCGAGTTCCAAATCGACCAATATCAACTCTATCAGGATTGCGCGGCTGCAGAGCCGGGCTTCCTGATCCTGAGTGCCCATGTCGGTAACTATGAGCTGGCAGGCTATTCCCTCGTGGCGACCCAAAAACGATATAACACCCTCGTATTCGGTGGTGAAGCTGAGTCTGTGATGCAGAATCGCCAGAAGATGTTCGCCGATACGAATATCCGAATGATCTTAGTCAAAGAGGACATGTCACATATCTTCATGATGAATAGTGCGCTTGAGAATGGTGAGAGTGTCAGCATCCCCGCCGATCGGGTGGTGCATAAACAGAAGACGGTGACCTGCAACTTCCTGGGCGCTCCGGCCAAACTT
>JAFYEU010000123.1 GCA_017544105.1 Bacteroidales bacterium | reverse complement strand
TTTTGCCCAGCAAATCCTTCATGATATCATTCGCCCGTACATATTACCCCCTAGTCTCTTGTTGGACTTACACCTTCTCCGCCAAAGAAAAGGACGTTGAAACTGGTTTAAGCTACTTTGGCTCACGCTATTATAGCTCCGATCTGAGCATCTGGCTGAGCGTGGACCCGATGAGTGACAAATATGCATCGCTCAGCCCGTATGTTTATTGCGCGGATAACCCCATTAAGTTGGTGGACCCGAATGGGGAAGAGGTAATTATAGTCGGAGATCAGGTTGATAATGCTTTTAGAAGTTTGCAAAGTGGCACAAACTTACAACTTTCTATAGATAAAGACGGTAAAATCACGGCTACAGGTAAGGCCCTTAATGAGAATGACAAACAACTCTTAAGCGCAATTGAGAGTCCTGATGTCACATGCAAAATAAACACTGGATCACAATTTAGAGCAGGTGAATATAAGGGCACCACATATGATGCTCAAAGCGAAACTGCTATAAGTACGAATAATGTGAATATATACTCTATGCAAGGTCTTGAAAAAACAGGAGCTTCCGGATCTGGAATCATTCACGAAATAACCGAAGGCTATAATTTAGGGAGATATGTGGTTGATACAAGAAAATCCACTATTCCCAGCAATGCATCCGAGGGGCACATGGAGACCAAAATTATTGGTGCTGGGCAGTATGAGAAAGAATACAATGTGTTTGTCCCTACTAATACCGAATTGTATAATATTTTTCAACAAGAAGGACATTTAAAAGCCACCAAAGCACCTAATGAAATGACAAGAAAAGAATCTCAGTCTTATAAGGCATCAACATTTTTACCCTAATAATCCACTGAATATGAAAACGATATATATATATGTTGTTGGTATGTTTATGAGCATTTCTATGATTGCTCATTCACAAACTTCGGATCCTTTGGACTCGATTTTCCCAAAGACTCAAATATATGGAGTGGACACTTTTTCTTATTTAATAAAGGATAATTCTTTATACGATTTTTTGGTAAAGGACATTATTTCTCTCAAGAATGCTTATGTGATAAAATTGCAAACAACTATTGATGCCACGCCTGTTGAGTGTTTCGTGGTATCTCCGAAAAGCAATAATTATAAAGGTGTAAAAATACAAAAGGGACAACACTACAATATGTCACTTAGAAGATATAACATAATACCTGCGAGAGTTTCTATAGAATCTGTTGAGGCTGTGGATTTTCTGTTTGGAAATAGATTGGCTTCTGTTAACGAGGATGGTACTTTTAAATATGTCTTTTGCAGCCCAACACTTATAGGTAATCGAATAAAAAATCAGTACGATATAGATCGGGAAAAACAAAATTTTGCAAGAGATTCGCTTGGTATCGTTGATTATTTGCAATCTTTTATAAGCTTAATTAGCAAGAAATTTTCACAAAATCAATTGTATTCTATAATTGACACAGTGTCAATAAAAAAAATTTTTGGACAATATAGTGTTTATGTGCAAGGGCGCTCACCCAAGGAATTGCTGTGTCAACACGAGCACGTGTATCCTTGGTCAATTTATCGGTCTCCGCAAAAACATTATTCAAAAAGGGAAATAAGAAATAAAAGCACGTACGAGTTGTTTTACGAAATGATTTCCAACAAATATAGATTACCTTATGAAACACATGGACATGATTTGATACAATTATTAGATATTGACTTGCTTTATTCCTGTGATACATCCTCATATACAATTAGGGTGATTTGGGAAAATGTAACACTAAAAAAAAGATACGTAGCGGTTTGTAGTCTTCTGAAAAAGAACAACAACTATGTCCTAACAGGTTTTAATAAGCCCTATAGTGGGTATTGTTTATCCGCAAGATCTGAAAATCAAAGATTTGTGCCCATAATAGACCCAAATTAAATCATTTAAATCATCATTTAGAACGTATCTTCGCCTAAAAAAACGACCAATGCCCCCGACCCTCACATACAGCCAATACCGCCCGCTGACCACGCAGATTTCCACAGATTTTGCGTGCTTTTATCCGCACAGACACGCACGGCACGATGGGTCTGGCTGCCCGCACACCTCCGGCGTGCGATTGGGCCCGCGCGGCTCCTTCGCTACCAAGCCCTGCAGACCTACGGCCTGCACCGAGCGCGCCACGCCCGCGCCATTCACCTCAACTGCTAACTCCAAACTTCTAACTCCAAACTGGTTTTACACCTTCTCCGCCAAAGAAAAGGACGTTGAAACCGGCCTAAGCTACTTTGGATCACGTTATTATTCCTCTGATCTGAGCATCTGGCTCAGCGTGGACCCGATGAGTGACAAATTTCCACATCAATCAAACTACGTTTATTGTAGTAATAACCCCTTAAGGATGATTGACCCGAATGGGGAAGAAGAGTGGGATCTGGAAAAAGATGGAACTTTAAGTCAACGAGCAAATGGTAGAACAGATATTGATATTGTACATGCAAAAGACAAGGATGGAAATGATGTTGAAAGATATTATAAAGCAGGTTCTATAAATTTTAATGCACAATGTGATGAGAGATATAATAAAAAAGTTGGATGGTTTACAACTGATATAATGGAATTTGCCAATAGCGAAACTGCCATGGACTTTTTTGAGTTCGCAGCGAATTATTCTGATGTGGAATGGGGTTTGTTGATCTCTCCAGAAAAGAGTATTGTAGGCACAAGCCATGACGATGGTTTTGTTAGCCTTAAACCTATTGAAGGCATGACATACGATATTCATAGCCATATTGATAATCCCCTAAAAGAGATGACGGAAGACCATTTGCAAGCCATGGAAGCATATGATAAAGGCGTCACCTTTAAAGTTTATGAAGCTAATAAGCGATCATATGCTACATATGATCCAGATTCTCATAAATTGACTGGGCCAAGAGAGATGTCTTTGATTTTAGAAAAAACAATACAGTTCTTAAGAACATTATCACGTTAATCTATGTCTAATTATCTGATAAAACCTATACTAAGAAAACTCATCATAAGTTTTGTTGCCTTGACGATGGGTTTAGCTTCGTATGCCACAGAACCAGACACCTTCAACCTTCGAGAATATAAGATTAAAAATCTCCAACTGAAACGATATTTGTCTAAAATAGCAGAAGGAGAAACGAATAAGCATCATCGTCAGGTTGCTCTCGTCGTCACATGTTTTCGTCAAGAGGATGGAGAATATGTTGTTGTCGGATGTCAGACACTGGCTCGAATATGTTGGTACAGCTGGTCTATGGAAGTGAATGACTATGGTTTAATCGGTTGCGCTTATTTGGAAAATAGCATTTGTCTCCTTTTTGGAAGTGAAATTGAACAATATCTTTCTGATCCTATCGGGATGGTTTGCTTGGTTGATAGCAATGACTATTTCAAGCCATTACTCGGAAGCAAAGCAGATTTACAAGAATTTAGAGACGATTGTTTTCAAATCGGACTGCATTTGGATCCACCTTCTTGGATTTTTAAAAAGCAGAAGAAAAAGTATCGTCCAATTGACATCCAAAGTTATGATTATAATCCAATTTCATCCTCATGTTCGTGAACAAATCAACAAGCTCCCCGCACACCTATGGCGTGCGATGGGCCCCGCGCGGCTCCTTGGCTACCAATACCTGCAGACCTACAGCCTGCACCGGGATTGCAGCCGAACCTGCCCCCAATGTACATTGTTGGATTTACACCTTCTCCGCCAAGGAACGCGACAATGTGATGCGCATGGCGTTCGCTGTTTTACCCGTTCTGTCGGCGAAGCAGCTGCATGATTTTCCGTTTGTTGATTGTAAAGAGGATCCCCAAATAGAGGAGGAACAAGGCAGTATTCACACCCAGCCGTGCCCATAGGGATTCTATCTGCAGACCCTTGAGGATGAGCGCGCTCGTGAAATATACGCCCACGGCAATTGCCATGTATAACACAATCTTTTTGACTTCGTAGTTGACGGGATAGTACTTCTGTCCCAGAAAGTAGGAGGCGACCATCATGCTCAGGTAGCAGAAGAAGGTGGCCCAGGCGGAGCCCATATAGTCGAAGCGCGGGATTAGCACGACATTCAGCACCAGCGTGATGATGGCGCCGAAGATGGCCAGAAAGGCCCCGAACTTGGTCTGCTCGGTCAGCTTGTACCAGATCGACAAGTTGTAGAAGATGCCGAGGAAGAGGTTTGCCATCAGCAGGATGGGAACTACCGGCAAGCCGACACGGTATTGCGGTCCTACAAAGTATTGGATGATATCCATGTAGAGCATGATGCCGACAAAGATGATGGAGCATACAAAGACAAAGACGGTCATGGCTTCTGCGTAGGTTTTTTGCGGATCTTTCTCTTTGGATTTGTTGAAGAAGAAAGGCTCGGCGGCGTATTTGTAGGCCTGCACGAAGATGGTCATCAGGATGGAGATCTTGTAACAGGCACTATAGATGCCTACAGAGGCTTGGGGGTCCGGTTGCACGGAGCAGTACTTCAACAGCACCCGGTCCATGGTCTCATTGACGATGCCCGCCAGGCCGAAAACCAACAGGGGGAGCGCATACAGGATCATCTTCTTCCACAAGGCGAAGTCAAAGGCGTACTTCTGGCGGAAGAAGCTGGGCAGTAGGATGGCCAGCGTGACCACAGAAGCGATGAGGTTGGAGATGAAGATGTAGCCGACTCCGATGGAGGGGTTGTAGATGGCAGCAATAAAGCTGTCCGGGTTGTTCTTCAACAGGTAGGGGCAGAGGAGCAGGAAGAAGAGGTTGAAGACCACATTGGTGATGATGTTCGTCATCTTGACGAGCGCAAAGTTCCATACCTTATTGAGGAAACGCAGCCTTGCAAAGAAGATGGAGGTCAGGGCATCGATACCGATGATGAAGGCAAACCAAACGATGTATTCGGGATGGTCGGGGTAGTGCATCCAGTTGGCGATGGAGCCTGAACAGGTGGTACACAGGATGATGAAGAGGGTGGAGGTGCAGACTAGCGAAGTGACAATGGTGGAATAGACCTTGTTTTGAATCTCCTTGTCGCGGGAGAAGAAGAAGAAAGCGGTCTCCATGCCGTAGGTCAGGATGACCAGGAAGAGGCTCGTCCAGGCGTACAATTCCCCGACGACTCCATATTGGCTGGCGTCGGCGAAGATGTAGGTGTGTAAGGGGACGAGGAGATAGTTGAGAAGTCTGCTTAGGATGGTGGTGCCTCCGTAGATGGCAGTTTGGTTGGCTAATTGTTTGATATCAGATGACATGGCTGGGACAGGTTAGTGCTTTTGGTAGGCTCCCACTTTGCGGCCGAAGTCGTAGGCGAGATAGCCGGCCACGTAGCAAGGTTTGGCTTTGTTCTGGGCCATCTGCTGCACGAAGGGGAAAATCATATTGTAGGAGACGCCGATTTCGAGGGCGTGCAGCCGATAGTCGTTTTTGGCAAATTCAAAGTTGACGGCCGCTTTGGCGTAGAAGCCGGGCCGGAAGATGGTCTGGGTGATGCCGGTGAACATGCCGCCTCCGCCCAGGATGTTGTTGAGGTTGTGCCGTTCAGGATCGTAGCGTACAATCTCGGAGAAGCCGGTGTTGTAGTTCAGCACCTCCACATAGCAGGGAATGCCCAAGCCTAAGGTCGGGCCGGCGGAGAACTTCAGGTTGACGGCCACTCCGCCCCAATAGGGCTTTTGATGGACCGTGCGCTGGTAGCCGTAGCCGCCCTGCAGAAAGAAGAGGGTGTATAACTGGCCATAACGACAAGGGCGCGTCCAGTCGTAGGCGATGTTGACGGAACGGATAGACTTGGGATGCTGGTTGTACAAGAACTCCACCTCCCAGAAGTGTTTGTTGTGGATGTCGGGCGTGCGACCATGCTGGAAGCCGATGCCGAACCCGGAGGTGTTGATGAATAGTTCGAAGTTCCACTCCTTGACCGTCACATCATGGTGAAACTCACCCACCTCCTGCCCCCAGGCACAAAACAACAGCCCCGTCAGGATCAGCGTCAAGAGGGGCTTGTGACAAGGTCGGTGGTCATGCGCAGGCGACATGCAGAAAGGCTATTCTACAACATCGGCAGGCGCTTCGTAGCAAGCGTAATGACCGTAGGCAGCACACTTGTGCTGGGTGTCACAGGCGGAGAAAATAGCGATGCCGCCCAACAATAATACTGCAATGACAAGGATTTTTTTCATAATAGCGCTATAAATAAAAACGTGCAAAAATAACAAATTTCCTGATTAACGTGAAAAGGGTTGCTTTTCGTATTGTGAACGGTGTTTTGTGGATTGCGAAAGAATTGAAAATTAAAATTTGAAAATTGAAAATGGGTGAGAGGATAAGGTTTCTAATAGTTTCGTGTACGATTTTTCCAGACAATCGGTGTCGTCCAGATTTTCCGCTCCAGCAGCCAGCAGGAAGGCCATGGCCAAACGGTGGTCGTGCCACGTCCGGAAGCAGCACCCGCTCATCCGCTCGCGGCTGTCGGGTCGGCCCGCCACCCTGAAACGATCCTCGTCAACCTCCACGTCGGCAAATGCGCGCAATTGCTCTGCCAGGTGCGAGATGCGGTCCGACTCTTTGTATTGCAGGTTGCGGGTGTGCAGGAAGGTGATGTCGGCAGGCAGCAGGGTGGCCAAGACGGCCAGCACCGGCACCGTGTCGGGATGGTCGGCCACATCCAGGGACAGCGTCGGTACACTGACTGGCGGGGTGGGGGTGAGGATGACCTGCTCCCCAGCTTGCCGGCTCTTGACGCCCAGTGCCTCGAACCATTCTGCGATGATGGCGTCGCTCTGCCATGACTGCAGGGAGAGATTGTCCATGGTGACAGGCTGTTGGTGTAGTAGCGCGTAGGCGTACCAAAACAGTGCCGCATCCCAGTCGCCTTCGGTGGCGCGTTGTCCCTGTAGAGACGCAATGCATTGCGTCTCTACCATGCGTCTGGTCAGCTCGATGTATCCTGCCGAGCGCACGTCCTCAGGGATGATGTGCAAGTGCTTGAGTCCGAGCAGGGGGGCGGACATCAGCAGCGCGGAGGCGTACTGGCTCGTGCGCCCGCAGTCGATGGTGGCCTCCTCCAAATGCAGCTGCCCACCGTGGATGTGCAGACCGTCAGGACGTCGCTCGATGTCGGCACCTGCTTGCAGGAGTACGCCGACTAACTCTTCGATAGGCCGTTGCAGTAGCCGTTCTGTGCCGGTGAGTAGCCATCGGCCTTCCGTGGCAGCCAAAACGGGCAGCAGGAAACGGTAGGCCGCCCCGCAGTCGCACACGTCAAGGGTCGTGACCTGCTCTTCCTTCCGGCCCGCAGCATCCCGGATGCTGGTCAGCGCCCGTGCCATGACACGTACATCGCGGGCGTCCCCATCCTCTACCGGGAGGACCTCTCCCGTGGCCACGAAGTGAATGACCAACTGTCTGATCACAACGCTTTTGCAGGCCGGTAGTGCAATCTCTATCTTCATGACCGCAAAAATAACATTTTTTTGTAGCGACAGGGCGTATCCTGTCTAAGCATATCTTATGGCTGGCAGGGTGATATTTGTTGGCGGGTATTGGAATTTTATGTACATTTGCAGCCTCTGAATGCTAAGGTTTTTCTTTTTGTAAAACCATTATTATCAGAATATTAACTTGACGAATCTTATCTTATGGGACAAGGCCAGATACGAATGGGCGGTTTCAACATACTGCCGACAGGTGTTAAGAACCTGCTAATAATCAATGTTCTGCTGTTCTTTGCCACGGTCGTCTTCCAACAGACGGGCTTGGTGGATTTGGAGCGGTGGCTCGGCCTGCACTATTTCTCTTCGCAGCTCTTCCAGCCGTGGCAGCCGGTGACCTACATGTTTATGCACGCCAACTTCGGACATCTCTTCTTTAACATGTTCGCCCTCTGGATGTTTGGTGCGGCGGTGGAGAATACCTGGGGCACCAAGCGTTTCCTGCTCTACTACTTCATCACGGGTGTCAGTGCCGGCCTGATGCACTATCTGGTCATCTATTTCCAGATACACCCGACCATCGCTTTGATGAACCAGTTCCTGGCTGACCCCTCCCTGGATAGCTTTCGCACACTGGTCACGCAGTATCATGGCAAATATCTGAATACGGATGCGCTGCAACAGACGCTGGCCTATCTGGAGCAATCGCCCAGTATCCTGCCGGACGTGGTAAACAATGTCGTCAGCAGCAAGGAGGCCATCCTGAACCAGTTCAACCTGGTGGGTGCATCCGGTGCGGTCTTTGCCCTCCTCCTGGCCTTTGGCATGCTCTTCCCGAATGCCGAGATCTACATCTATTTCCTCTTCCCCATCAAAGCCAAGTGGTTTGTGGTCATCTATGGCGCATTGGAGCTGATCTATGGCGTGGCCGGCACGGGCGACGGCGTGGCGCACTTCGCCCACCTGAGCGGCATGCTCGTGGGACTAGTCCTTATCCTGCTATGGAAACGGTATGACAAGAACCGGCGTAACGATAATTTCTACCAGTATTATGAGTTCTAACCCATCCCCCTATAGAATGCGGCGGGGGTTCTCTATCGGGGAACGCGTCAGACGATTCGTACAGGATCCATCCTGGCTGAACCGACTGATCATGGTCAACGTGGCTGTCTTCCTGCTGACCCTTCTTTGCGGATGGTTGTTCTCCCTTGCCGGCTTCCTGATGCAGTTTGACGGCGCGGCGAAATATGAATCGGTCATGCAATGGCTCAGTTGCCCCGCCTCCTTCGAGACTTGGCTGCGCCAGCCCTGGAGTATGGTCACCAGCCTCTTCATCCACAACGGATTCTGGCACCTCTTCTTCAATATGCTCATGCTCTATTATGTGGGTAAGTTCTTTCTCTCACGGCTCGATTGGCGACATCTCCTCAGCGTCTATTTTCTCGGTGGGATTGTCGGCAACCTGGCCTATATGGGGGCCTACAACCTCTTTCCGGTCTTTGCCTCTGCGGTGCCTCATAGCTTTGCCGTCGGCGCTTCCGGCTGCGTCATGGCCGTGATGGCTGCCATCACCCTCTATGAACCCAACTACGAGGTGCTCTTCATCTTCATCGGCAAAATCAAACTCTGGTGGCTCACCCTCATCTTTGTCGCCATCGACCTGATGAGCGTGCCAAAAGGAAACGCCGGCGGCCATATCGCCCATGTCGGCGGTGTGTTGTTCGGCCTGCTCTATATCCTCCTGTATAAACTCTATGAGAGAAGCGATGCGGATGCCGACATCCATCAGCCTGCCTCCAAGCGCAAAAAGAAATACTACGTCTCCCAAGAGAGCGGTCGCCCCATCAGCGATGAGGACTATAATGAACGCAAGGCTGCCGACCAAGCGCGCATCAATGAGATCCTCGACAAAATATCCGCCCATGGGTACCCCTCACTGACGGAGGAGGAAAAAGATTTTTTGTTCCATTATTCCAATAAGTCATGAGCGGAAAGAGATTCAGGTTTTTCAAGTTGATAGGCAAACTGCTGCTGATGATTGTCTCGGTGCTGGCACTGGGAGCACTCTTCTTCTCCTTCATGGCTAAGGTAATACCACCCTCTGTGTCGCACGTGATCGCCTATAGTGGACTCCTTTTCCCCTATATCGTCATCGTTAACGCTATCTTGTTGTTTGTCTGGATTCTGGTGGATTACCGATGGTCTCTGGTCTTCGCTGTCATGCTGGTCCTCAATGTCAACAATATCGACCGTCATTTCCAATTGCGTGCGATGGAAAAGCCGGAGACCTGCGCCAACTGCCTTAAGGTGATGAGCTTCAATGTGCACGATTTCAATATCTACGCCGAGACCTATCCTTCCGATGTGAAGAAGATCATCGCCTTCCTGAAGGAGGAGAAGCCGGACATCCTCTGCCTGCAAGAGTACTGCTATGACAAAAACGGGAAGCGCGGGGTGGATGTGACCCAAGAGATCCTGCAGGCCCTGGGACTTCCCGACAGCCCCCGTAACTATCAGGTCAACCTGCCCTTTGAAAACCGCTTGGGCTATCAGTTCGGCATGGCCGTGTTCAGCGCCTACCGCATCGTGGACTGTGGCGTGGTGGAGATGGCCGACAGCTCCTCCAACCGTTCCATCTATGTGGATATTCGTTATAATGGCGATACGGTGCGCGTCTATAATGTCCACCTGAGCTCTTTCCATATCAACCAAGACGACTACGAGGCCAGCGAGGCTATTCTGCATAATAAGAATGAAGATGGACAACTCAATGAAAAGGCCGCCAAGCTCTATAAGAAGATAGCGTTAGCCTTTGAACAACGTCAGGAACAGGCACGCAGCGTCCGCGCCCATATCGACACTTGTGAATCACCCATCATCATCTGCGGCGATTTTAACGATACCCCCGAGTCCTATAGCTATTTCAAGATCGCCCATGGCTTTAAAGATACCTTCCGCTCCAGTGGCAAAGGCACCGGTGTCACCTACAAGGGCGGCGTCTTCCCGTCGTATCGTATTGACTATATCCTCCATTCCAAATTCTATAACGACTTTGGACACACTATCTGCACGCAAATGGATATCTCCGACCATTATCCCTTGTATTCTTATATCTCATTGTTAAATAAATAATTGCATATATTTTGATGATGAAACATCGTATCTTGATCTATTTCGTGTTCCCGTTGTTCATATCGATGGCTGTCGTGGGGTGCAAACCGAAGGCGGCAACTACTGAGCAAAGCTCCTCCGTGGTGTTGAACGAACAGACTGCACAGAGCTTTGCCACCTCCATTGTCCGGAGTATGGAGGCGGGTGATGCAGCGGCCCTGAACAAAGCAATCGACCAAGCCCATATCAAAATGCTGGTCTGCGATAACTCCATCGTTTACAGTGGCTTTGATGTGGAAGGCGGACAGGCCTATTTCGAACACTGTCTTCAACTTGGGGATCAGGTGGTCAATGCGCTGGAACACGGGGGTGATTTCGCTTTTGTCCGTTCTTACCAAGAAGATGGCCACCAACGTGTCGTTTTCAGAATCTACAATGACTACATTATCGATTTCTACGACTGCTTGCTGGATACGGTGCAGGGCAAGATCATGATTGAAGACTGCTATGTCTATAGTCTGGGGACGCAGTTGTCGGAGAATGTGAAATATAACATGCTTTATAATCTGCTGCTGCAGACCAATCCGGAGAGTGAGGTGAGATGGTTACGGGAGGCTGAGGAGCTGACGGCGAGCGGTCGCCACCGGGAGGTCGTTTCCCTGCTGAAGGACCATGAAGAGGAGCTGAAGGATTACCCGCTCTTCTACCAACTCTATCTGGTCAACCTTTATCAGGATAATCCCAAGACATTCCTCAGTCGGCTGGATGCTTTGAAGGAACGTCTGGATCCCCGTTACCTGCTTTTCCATCAGCTACATGGCTGCTATACAGGCGGGGATGTGGCGGGCACAGAGCGTACGGTCGAGCAGATGATAGACTATACGGGTGATGATCCCATCTACCTCTTCTTGTTAGGACAGGCCTATGAAAACCATAAACAGTATGACAAGGCGGTTGAATGCTATGAGATCTTGGATAAGTCGATGCCTCTCTTCTGGGATCTTTGGCAGAGCGAATTGGCCTGTTATAAGGTTTTGAAGGACCAGGAAGCCTACGATCAGTGTCTGCGTCGTGGTGAGGAGGTCTTTGGCCTTGAGGAATAAGCCTTGCTTTTGTTCGTTTGTCGGGTGACAGGTTGCGCTTTCGGAAAGAAGAAGGCGTGCTGGTCGCGGCGCTCGTGGTCGCTCTTGGCCACATGTACATCTTTGCCTGTGTAGGGATCATATTCCAGATAGTACATGGCCGTGGAGTAGGTCATTGGCGTTGGCGTGAAGGTCTGCACCTGGTCGGTCATCAGATGATGCTCGCGGGCGATCTTGCTCAGCTCCGACATCTTGGCCAGCGTACATCCGGGATGCGCCGAGATGAGGTAGGGGATAAGCTGCTGGTTCTTGCCGCAGCGTCGGTTCTCCTCCTGGAAGAGCTTCATGAAGTGCAGGAACTTCTGGAACTCCGGTTTGCGCATCAGGCGTACCACCTCAGGGTCGGTGTGCTCGGGCGCCACCTTGAGTCGTCCGGAGACGTGCTGGTCCACCAGCTGGTGCAGATAGCGTTTCGCGCCGCTGTCTTTTTCATCCAACAACAGCTCATAGCGTATGCCGCTGCCGATGGTGATGTGCTTGACCCCCTGTAGCTTGGCGACTTTCTGGTACAGCTCGATCATGGGCTGATGATCGCGACGCAGGTTGGGGCATATCTTGGGGTGCAGGCAGGAGGGACGGGCGCAGGTGCGGCACAGCTCCAAGTCCTTGCCTTCCATGCGGAACATATTGGCGGAGGGACCGCCCAAGTCGGTGATATGCCCTCTGAAATAGTCGCGTCTGGTCAGGTCTTCGGCTTCGGCCAGGATGGAGGCATCGGAGCGGGAGGAGACCTGTTTGCCCTGGTGGGCGGCGATGGCGCAGAAGCTACAACCTCCGAAGCAGCCCCTATGGATGGTGATGGAGTTCTTGATCATCTCGAAGGCTGGCACGGGGCCCCGCTTCAGGTACTTGGGGTGCGGCGCGTTCATCATCCGGTCGAAGAGCGCAAACTCGTCCATCTCCTGTTCCGTGGCTACGGGGTAGGGTGGACGCATCACCACGTAGCGGTCGCCGTGGGGCTGTATCATCGTGCGCTGCTCCCGCTTGTTGGTCTCTGTCTCAAACTTGACAAAGTCTTGACCATAGTTGCGTTTGTCTTTCAACTCCGCTGCCAAGGAGTGCAGCATGATGGGTGCCTCTTCATGGAAAGGGGTGATGTCATCGGTCACAAAGCCGATCTGCCGTTGCTCGGCAAGATGGTCGCGCCAGTCGGGACGCTGCAGCAACTCCGCGATGGCCAGGATGGGTCGCTCGCCCATGCCATAGACGAGGATGTCGGCCCCACTCTCGATGAGGATGGAAGGCTTGAGCGTGTCGCTCCAGTAGTCGTAGTGCGACAGTCGCCGCATGGAGGCCTCGATGCCCCCGATGACCACGGGCACGTCCGGGAACAGCTGCTTCAGGATCTTGGTATAGGTGACGGTGGCGTAGTCGGGACGGAAGCCCGCCTGCCCGCCCGCGGTGTAGGCATCGTCATGCCGGAGGCGCTTCTGGGCGGTGTAGTGGTTCAGCATGGAGTCGATGTTGCCCGCCGTGACGCCAAAGAAAAGTCGCGGCACTCCCAGTTTCTTGAAGTCCCGAAGGTCATCTTGCCAGTTGGGTTGCGGCAAGATGGCTACGCGCAGGCCCGCCCGCTCCAGCACCCGCCCGCTGACCGCAGGCCCGAAAGATGGGTGATCTACATACGC
>JAFYEU010000122.1 GCA_017544105.1 Bacteroidales bacterium | reverse complement strand
GAGCACTACCAGAAAGGCGAACTCTGCATCCCTATGATGATCATGGTACACGAAGAGGACGAACTCTTCATGGGCGACTTCTGGGTGCTCTGGTACGACCAGGCGGGCGACACGCTCAAGTGCGTCTCCGGCGGCAACCACTCGGGAACGATCACCCTGAAGAAGGATGGAAACGGATACAAGGTGGTCTCGTTCGATCAGACGGTCGATGGAGCCGGCAACGAGGCCAGTGCCCGGCGCATCTTCGGCGAGTATTTCGACATCTACCAGAATATCCACTCCAACGAGAAGGTCCGCGAAGCCGTCCGTCAGGAGCAGCTGCGCGAGTACGTGAAAAAACACAATCTCAACGTCAAATATTACCAGGACTACGGTTGGCCTGCGGTGGCCTTATATTAGAAGTTCCACCTTTCTGAAATGGAAGCATAAAAAAGGTGAGTCTGCTGACTCACCTTTTTTGTGTTATTCTTTAACGATCTTGACAGTGGTGTTTCCGCCGTCTCCCGAGAGTCGCACCACATAGATGCCGCTCGAGTAGTCACTCAAGTCAAATTCGGCATGGCCATCCACTATGGATGCGGCAGCGATCTGCTTGCCATAGATGTCATAAACAAGGGCCTCACCATTTGCCATGTTGGCCTTCACCGTTATCTTTCCCGTGGAAGGGTTGGGGTATGCTGTAGCAGTGATGCCCGTGTGCTCTTCAATGCCATCTCCGGATGCATTGCCAACCATAACATCGTCCACATATACGCCCTCTGAATTGTGGGCAATGGCATAAAATGAAATCTGGTAACTGCTTGATGGATTCGGAAGTGTGAAAGATGCAGTTTCCCAATCCTCAGTGGGGAGTACAAAACTGTGGATCCATTGCCACTCGCCTTCAGGAGTCGTTCTGTACCATACAGACATCTCGTCAGGACCAGAGGCACCCTCCAATTGCTTGTGCTTGAATGTGAGTGTCGGATTTGTGACGGCGGTAAGATCCAAAGGCACCGAGATGAGACGTGCCTCACCACCAAGCCAGATGAAGAATGCCGTATTGTTGAGGATAAGATAGCCTGGGTCAACCGTCCAGTTGTCGGTACCTGAGATGATTTCTGTCTGCCAGCAGACAAAGTTGCCAGAGGACTCAAAATCATCAAAGTACGGCACTTCATCGTTTACCACAAACACATCGCACATGGTGGTGAAAATAATGGGGGTGGACCAATCCGATTCGTTGTCGCCGCTGCAGTTGGCCTTCACACGAAGCGTGTGGTCGGTCTGCGGAGTCAGTCCCTCCATAAGGTAAGGCTGGGTGTTGACCACGGTTTCTACGCCATTCAGCTCGATTGTCCAGTTGGCCTCATTGCCGGTGGTTGACCAGCTGAGGAGAGCCGAAGTGGGCGTGATGTCGTTGGCAGCCACATTGATGGGGCGGGCGCAGTTTGAGGTGGAAGCGACCGTTATATTGTCCACGAAAAGGTAAATGCCTCCGCCACCCTGGCCTTTGAAAGATATCTGGTAGGTGGAAGATAGATCGGGGAGTGTGTAGGTCTGCTCATAAAAATTGTTGAAATCGCTGAGACTGTGACTGCCCAGCACATGCCAGGTGTCTGTCTCAGACGAACGGTAGCTGATCTCCAACACGTCGTTTGTATAGATGCCCATCATGGCATAGGAGTATGTGAGGGTGGCTTCCGTTACGCTTGAAATATCCAGCACCGGTGAAATCAGACGGCCTTCGTCACCATTGTTGGTATAAGAAAAGGAGGCGACTGATGATTGTGTGCCCATAAGCACAGACCAGAGCCCTCCGCCCGTGGAGTCCACCGTCCAAAGTTCAAAGCCATTTCCTTCGAAGCCTTCGGTGTAAGGTTGTCCGTCGGTGACGGAAATCACATTCTGGGCAAATAATGAGGCGCCGGCCATAAAGAGGCACAGGGAGGCTGCTAAAAGCACTTTTCTCATAGTAGATAAAATGTTCATAGATGAATATTTATAGATGAATAAATAGGTTGCAAAGATAGTAAAATATCTTTTAATTCCTCAATCGCCATTTTTTGTACTTTTGCATCCCTAAAAATGGAGGATACTTAAAGATGGATAGAAATCAGAAAATTATTCGAACCAGCATTGTTGGCATTATGGCTAATGTGCTTTTGGCTGCTTTCAAGGCGGTGGTAGGCCTGCTTTCGGGCGCCATCGCCATTGTGATGGATGCCGTCAACAACCTGAGCGACGCCCTCTCCTCAGTCATCACCATTGTGGGCACCAAGCTTTCGGAACGCCCCGCCGACCAGAAGCATCCCTTTGGACACGGTAGGGTAGAGTACTTCAGCGCCATCATCATCTCCCTGATCGTCATCACCGCCGGCGGCACGTCGCTCGTGGAGTCGGTGAAGAAGATCATCCATCCCACCACGCCCAGCTATACCACGCTGACGCTGGTTGTGATTGTCGTGGCCATCTTAGTGAAGATTCTGTTGGGTACTTACGTGAAAGGGCAGGGCAAGTCGTTGAAGAGCGACGCCCTGATTGCCAGTGGCGCCGATGCTCTCTTCGACGCCATCGTGACGCTTGCCACCCTTATCTCCGCCGGCATCATGCTGATCTGGAAGGTGAACTTGGATGGTATCTTCGGTACCCTCATCTCCCTCGTCATCATCAAAGCCGGTGCTGAGATGCTGGCCTCTCCGGTGGGCGAGCTGTTGGGAAGCCGTATATCACCGGAATTTGTGGCCCAGCTGAAAAAGACCGCCTTGTCGTTCGAGCAGGTCCACGGTGTCTATGACATCATCGTGAACAACTATGGCCCGAACGTTATGATAGGCTCCTTGCACGTCAGCGTGCCCGAGACGTTGACTGCCCGTGAGATACATCTGCTCACCCGCACGATGGCGGAGACCTTCTTTCAGAAATATGGCATCATCATGACCGTGGGCATCTATGCCGACTGCGCGGGAGACACCACGATGGGAAACCTGCAAAAGGATGTTTATCAAGTCGCCAATGCGCACGATGGAGTGCTGCAGGTACACGCCTTCTACTATCACGAAGAGAGTGGGAAGATCGCCATTGACATAGTGCCCGATGATTCAGTGAAGGATGATAAAGCCTTCGCGGAGACCATGACAACCTACCTGCACGAGAAATTTCCCGAGCATCCCTTCCACATCGTCGTGGATCATAACTATAGCTGATGCGACTATAGAGGCAATTACGCCTTAGGCATGCATCTTTTCGCGTACTTCTGCGAGAAATGCCTGTGCGTCCAGACCGAGTGATTCGGCTTTCTGGACGAGTAGGGTCTCCTCTTCAGGGGTGATCACACCGTCTTCCAAGATTACTGCCACGAATTTGTCCAGTTCGTCCAGCTGATCCTCTTTTACCGTGGTGTCTTCCGTGGTGGCGCGCAACTTCTCGCCGGCGTTCTTCAAGATGGGGATGCCAGATACGTTACCCAGTTTTTCGAGGACCTTTCCGCCGAACTTCTTGGCTCTTTCTGCCAGGTCTTTGGCCGCATCGCCAACCTTGTCCACAATCTCGCTGTCCTTGACATCTTGAACCATGTCCTTGGCCTTGGCGCTGATATTTTGGGCGGTCTCGGTCACTTTCCATGCAAATTCAGAATTCTTCACGTCCTCGATAGTGTCTTCCACCTTGTCCGCTACTTTCTCGGAAGTGTTTTTGAATTTGTCTGCAATCTTTTGGAAAAATCCTTTTTTCTCTGTGTTTGAATCGTTCATTTCTGCCATGATTTTGTGATTTGAATTTGATAATCGCAAAAGTACATTTTTTTTAATCCAAAATACTGGATTGTATATTTTTTTCATGTGTCTGAATCCACAATGCCTGACAGAGCGGACGGCATTCATGTCAGCTTGATCTTTATCGAGAGAAAAGTTGAAGAATTAAATATTTGGGGAGTCAATTGCCGCTGATTATTATCGGTGGGGCGAGATTGGAATTCTCTTCGCCGCCGCGGGCGTCTTGGCGAAACAAAAATCATTGCTTCGCAATGTTCCTTTTTTTGTTTCCATCCTTTTTTACGTATGCTAAGGCGTCCGACAAAGGTCTGGAAACAAAAAAACAAGGCTATTGCCTTGTTTTGGTTTTGCGGAGAGGGCGAGATTCGAACTCGCGGATAGGTTTCCCCATCGACAGTTTAGCAAACTGTTGGTTTCAGCCACTCACCCACCTCTCCGGGTTTCGTTGTTGAAATCGGCGGCAAAAATAAAAAAAAAATGCTTCGCTGGAAATGCAATTGTCATTTTTCTTAAATGATTGGAAATACGATAATTGTGGCAGATAGTCTATCTTCTTCAGGGCATTTCTTGAATTGGGAAGCCTGTTTTTTCCCTTGTTTTCGTCATGAAAGGAAGGTTATGCGATGATTCCGCCACCCACCACCAACTCGTCTTTGTAGAGCACCACGGATTGTCCAGGCGTGACGCCCCAGACGGGTTCTGCAAAGTGAAGAGTGGCTTCGCGAGAAGTGTCAAAATCGGCAGGGAGTTGCAGGGTGGCACCCTTGGCGGGCGATTTGTGGCGGATGCGCGCCATGACTTCCGGTGATTCATGGAGCCAGCCAAGATCCCGGATCCGTACTTCTGATGCCTTCAGCATGTCACTGTAGAGGTCGTCGTAGTCGCCTAATGCTACTTCGTTGCGTTCGGCATCGATGCGGGTGACGTATTTGGGCACTCCGAAGGCGATGCCCAAGCCCTTGCGCTGCCCGATTGTGTAGTTGCAGTATCCCTCATGCCGTCCAATCTTGTGCCCCTCCTGGTCTACATAGTTCCCGCGGCGCACCACACATCCCTCGTTGGCCAGGAATGTCCGGTAGTCATTGTCCGGAATAAAACAGATTTCTTGCGACTCGCTCTTCTTGGCCAAGCGCTCGAAGTGGTGCTTCAGCGCTATCTCGCGCACTTCCGGCTTGGTCAGTCCTCCAAGCGGGAAGAGGGTCCGCTGCAGGTTCTCCTCGGTGAGCATCCATAGAAAATAGGTCTGGTCTTTCTGGCGGTCGGTGGCGCATTTCAGATAGTAATGCCCATCCCGGACTGCAATCTGCGCATAATGGCCGGTCGCGATGAGGTCGCAGTGCAACTCGTCGGCGGCACTGAGCAGATGCCCCCACTTGATGTGCGAATTGCATAGCACACACGGGTTGGGCGTGCGCCCGTGGCGATATTCGTCCACAAAGTTGGCAATGACATGCTCGCGGAAGGTCTGCCGGAAGTCGAGAATGTGGTGCTCCATGCCCAGCGACTCCGCAAAATGCTTGGCCTCCATGATGCTCTCCACCGAACAACATCCCTTTTCGCGCGCGATGCACGACTCCTGGATGTAATCGAAGGTGCGAAAGGTGACTCCGACGAGTTCGTAACCCTGCTCCAGCAGCAGGAGTGCCGAAACACTACTGTCGATGCCGCCACTCATTGCCATCAGTACACGCTTGGACATGCTTCCGTTTCTTTTAATGTTTATATACAAAAAGAGAGAAAGACTGTCGCTTTCTCTCTGCTTAGTCGGGGTGAGAAGACTCGAACTTCCGGCCTCTACGTCCCGAACGTAGCGCGCTACCAACTGCGCCACACCCCGTCCGTTTTGCGGGTGCAAAAATACACTTTTTTTTAATTGTTGCCCACTTTTTCAGATATTATTTTTTTGTGGTACTACTTGTATTATTTTTATTATCTTTGCAACCTATTCCTTTATTGGAGGAATAGTGTACATTATATTGATAATTAGTAACATAAAAAAAATACGTATGAAAAAAATCACTGACAACACCTTCCTTGGAAAACTCACGTTGTTATTAAATGTGGTTGTGTTGGTATTATTTGTTATATCAACACTTTCTCTTTTGAAGTTTGATAAGATCAACGTGGCAGTTGTGAACGACCGCGATGCCTATGAAAAGGCATACGAGAACTTTGTGATGGCCCAACATCCCTTGCGCCAGGATAGTGCCGAGGTTGCCTATTACACGAACAAGCTGGACTCTCTCCGCACCAAAGCCGTGGCCAACACCCGCGACGAAAAGAAGTCTTTGGCTGATATGATCAATCTCACTACCGAGACTTTGAAGGAGAAGACCAAAATTCAGGAAAAAGACCAAAAGGCTTTACAGGAAGCTGAGGCTACCTATCTTCCGTTGAAGGATGCTTGGGATGCCAAAAATGCTGACCGCGATGCTGCCAAGAGAGGCTTCTGGGTGCTTGCGTGTATCACGGCAATTGCTTTCCTGATCAAAACCTTCTTCTTCGCCCGCTGGGATAGCAAGAATCTGCGCAACCTGCATAATATCTCCCCGTGGATGAAGGACGGCTACTCCGTAGCGTCTCCCTACATCGCTTGGTTCGTTCCTATCATCAACCTGATCAAACCTCTTTCCATCTTCAAAGAGATCTGGGATGAAAGTGACTACGCTCTCGAGAACAAAGAGATTGTCAAAGTCGACAAAGACAACACCGTGGACAACAGCGGCCTATATATGGGCATCTGGTGGGGTCTCCTGCTGATTAGCTGCTGGATTATGAATCTGATTCTGTTCTTCACATTCTTCAGAGAAGGCGCCTTCTTCGTGAAAGCGAACCATTCCACCATGGTCATTGTGGCTATCGTGATTATGGTCCTGGCTATGTTGATGGAGGCTATGCTGATTAGCCAATACAACAAGAAAAACAAACTCTTGGTGGCCAACGAAGATAAGTTCTAAGCCTATATAGAGTATTTATTACCTAATAAAAAAGGAGAGGTTCATGCCTCTCCTTTTTTGTTGGGTTCGTGTTCTGGAATTGCCAGACTATTCATATTGCTTGGCCAACTCCGGCTTGCCCATGTCGGTGTAGAGCAACCTGAGGTTAGTCTTGATGTTTTCATTGTCAGGGGCAATGCTGAGCGCTCTTTTCAGACACCGCTCCGCATCGCCGAATTTGCGTTGGATAGCGTAGATGATGCCCATGTTCTCCCAAGCGCTGGCGTAGTTGGGATCCATCTCCAATACCTGGTTGTAATATTTGAGC
Source organism: Bacteroidales bacterium (assembly GCA_017544105.1). Taxonomy (GTDB): domain Bacteria; phylum Bacteroidota; class Bacteroidia; order Bacteroidales; family WCHB1-69; genus F23-D06. Next base: position 2,176 of record JAFYEU010000122.1, on the reverse strand, counting down.
GCCGCCTGATAATCACCCATTCCGCGGCCCACCAGATTACCCATCACATTCAGGGCCACGATGTTTTTAGGATTGTCCTGCAACTGCTTCGTCAGCGCATCCCGCACAATGGTCAGTTTGGTGATGGCTTCCTGCGTGCGACCCGCATAGCGGTCTTGCTCAGCCTCGGCGATAAGTTGGTTGTACTGGTCCAACTCAGCACCTTTGAGCGCTTGCTGTACCTTGATGATGTTGTCGCGGGCCATCATATTGTTGGGGTCAATGGCAGCCGCATTTTTGTAGAACTGTAGCGCGCCCTCCAAGTTGTTGTCCAGGAACATCAATTCACCCATCAGCAGGTGCGCGTTGAGTGCGGTCTTTTGGAGCTCCAAGGCCTTGTATAGATACTCGTAGGCCATCTTTTTGTCTCGCTCCTTGTGACTCTTCTTCCAGATTTGCAAGTAGCTTCCGCCAGCAGAGATGTTACACTTGATACTCTTGTCGGAAGTCTTGACGTCGGTCAAAAAGAGGGTGAAGTCGTCGTGCCACACGAAGTTGCGGGTGAAGGTTTTGATACTGTAGAAAAGGGAGACAATCGTGAAAAGGGCGATGCCACCTTTGCGAAGTAGGTCACTCTTGCTGGTGAATAACCAGTAGAAGAAGTAACCCGCAACAAGGGTGAAACCTAAGGATGGGATGAACACAAAACGCTCGTTCATGATGGTTCCTATGTTGAAGAGCAGGTTGGAGGTGATGGAGAAGGTGATGATGAAGAAGAGGATGCCGAAAGCTATGGTGTCTCTCTTCTTGAGTTTCCACAAGGCATAGACGAGGAGTGCCATGACGGCGATGACGATGACCCAGACCAGCGGGTTGGCAAAGTTCGTGACCTCTATCTGGAAGGGGTAGTAGTCGTGGGTGAGCGGGTGGGGGAAGATGAGCAGCTTGAGATAGATGCCCCACGTAATAAGTACGGTGGCGATTTCTTCTGCTTTGGTGCTGTCGATAAAAGGATTGTTGAGGATGTTATGGGTGGTGTCTTCCGGCATCAATCCGCCTAAAACGACACTTCGGATGGCAATGAAGAAGATGCTGCCGACCAGGATGGGGAGCAGAGTTACCAGATAGTCGCTCTTGCGTTTGGAATCCGCTTTGTAGTACCAGATGGCCAGCGGGACCACTGCCAGGAAGGTGACGGCATTCTCTTTGGAGAAGAGCGCGAAGGTGATGGCCAGTAGTGATAACAATAAATACCACCATTGGTGCTTGTCCACGTATTTGAGCGAACACCACAAGGCCGTCATGGCCCCCAGCATGGCGAAGATCTCGTCGCGGCCTTTGATGTTGGCAACGGCCTCGGTATGAATGGGATGGATGACGAACAATATGGTGGCGAGGAAGGCCAACGACTGGTACCATTTTTTGCCGGAGTATTGCCCGAAAAGCATCTCCAGCACTTTGTATATGATCAGGCATAACAGAGTGAAATAGAGGACGTTCATCAGGTGGCTGATCACGGGCAGGATGGAATGATTGAACAACTCTTCGTGCTGTGGGTCGTGGAGGGTGCCGAAATCATTGTAGTCGCCGATTTCCTTTTTGATTTTCTGCCCAAAAAGCTGAAACTCGATGAGGAATGTCAGTTGCGACATAGGACGATAGCGCCCGCCGACGACGATAGACTCTTCGTTGCCGAAATAACCGTTGAAGGAGTCTTGGGTGAAGATGTAGTGAATGCCTTCCCAGCCGCCTTGGATGACGGGCTTGCTCTCCATGATGACCATGCGGTCGTCCAAAGCATATTTTAGGGTTAAGGTGTTGCCGTAGCATAAAACGGCCAGGATGATGATGAGGAGCTGGTGGATACGACTATTTTTCATAAACAGCTTTTCTGATCTTGATTAATTTTTGGAGAAGGGGTTTTAGTTGCTCTAAGGGGAGCATGTTGGCGCCATCGGACAGGGCCTGCGACGGGTCGGGGTGCGTTTCCATGAAGAGGCCGTCGAAGCCGACAGCCACGCCGGCCTTGGCGATGGTCTCGATGAGGTCGGGGCGCCCGCCGGTCACGCCCGCGGGCTGGTTGGGCTGCTGCAGCGAGTGGGTGCAGTCGAGCACCACGGGACAGTTGTTGGCTTTCAGTGCCTTGACACCGCGGAAATCCACGATGAGGTCCTGATAGCCGAAGGAGGTGCCGCGT